>CADBTX010000185.1 GCA_902797705.1 uncultured Lachnospiraceae bacterium
ATCGCCTGTTTCGGCTGCCTGATCTTTGACATACTTTCAGTCATTCTTATCAATCTGTCCGTTTTCCGCGGGTTTAATTCCGGCATAACCCTTCTGGTCTGTAAACTGTATATCATGCTTCTGGTGCTCCAGGGATACTTTGGCTATGTCTACGTGTCCATAGGTCTCCTGCCCCGGGATAAAACCTGGGCAAAGACTCTGAGAGTTACCTTTCATCTGATATTCGGGATCGGGGAACTCCTTATGTTCATTCTTCCCATCGGATTCACGGCCTACGGGCGGATAGTGTACTCCTACGGACCTTCCACCTCTGTAGCCTATCTCCTGTCCGCCGTATACATTCTCTCAACCATCTCCATCACCCTTGCATACAGAAAGAAGATGCCGGGGCGGAGGTTTACAGCCATGATGTTATGGCAGGGAATATGGCTGCTCTCAGCCATCATCCAGTTCATAAATCCCGAGATACTCCTCGTGGGATTTGCTTCCGCCTTCGGCATGGTCATCCTTTATATCCAGCTGGAAAACCCCAGCGAATTCATCGATGGCTCCACCGGGCTGTTTAACACTTACGCCCTTTCAGCCTATGTTCATGATAAATATAAATTTGGAAAGCGTTTTTCCATGTTTACCGCCAAGATCCATTATCTCACCACCTACGTGGATTTCAACATGGAGCTGGCCGCTGTCATGCGTACCTCCCGGGCGCTGGTGGCCCTTGGTCCCGAGCCTGCCTTCCGCATCGATGACGACACCTTCTGTGTGCTTTATGACGACAGCGACAGGATGTTTGAGAGAGCCGCAAATATCAAGATGCAGAAAGACAACGTAACTGATCTCCCTGCGAACGGCACCTATCTTCTGATACCCGACAGTCTCATAATGAACGGTCCGGATGAATTCTTCCGCTTTCTTCACACCTATCTGGAAAGCGATCAGGAGATAGTTACCGCAAATGAAGAACTGGTCCGGAAACTCAGGGATCAGAACAGGATAAAGGAACTGATAGACGAAGCCCTTCAAAACGACAGAGTGGAGGTTTTCTACCAGCCCTTCTACAATGTTAAAAAGTCCTGCTTTGATGTTGCGGAGGCACTTGTCCGTATCCGTCAGGAAAACGGTGAGCTCATCCCTCCGGGAGCCTTTATCCCGGCTGCCGAAGAATCCGGTCAGATCATCCCCCTGGGAATACGTGTTTTTGAGAAAGTCTGCCGGTTCCTGTCAAATGTGGACATGAAGAAATACGGTCTGAAAGAGATCGAGGTCAATGTTTCCGCGGCCCAGTTCGATCATGAAAACCCTTCAAAGTTTGTAATGAACAATATTGAAAAATATCACATAAATCCTTCCAGTATCAATCTTGAGATCACAGAGACCGCTGCGGCGGAAAACCGGGAGATCATGGTAAAGAACATGGAAAAACTCATCAAAAAGGGAGTGACCTTCTCTCTGGATGATTTCGGAACAGGACGATCCAATATCGATTACTTTGTAAATATGCCCGTGAACGCAGTTAAGTTTGATTACACCTTTACCCGGGGATTCTTTGACAATGAAAAGATCAAGCACGTGCTCACAGGTCTTGTGGATATCATCCATAAAATGAACATGGGTATCGTGGCCGAAGGTATCGAAACCGAAGAACAGATGAATGTCATGACAGAAATGGGAGTAGAATACATACAGGGCTTCTATTATTCAAGACCTGTTCCCGAAGATGAATTTCTGGCTTTTCTTAAAGAGAAGAACTCTCCTCTTTATCATCATACAGACCGGCAGGCTTGAATCTCATTGACAGCCGGATAGTCAGGATCAGGGGTCTGAAACCGAGTCTGGCAGCAAAGGCCTTTATCCGATCAGGTTTGCGGCACTTAGCGCTTTTCACCACATTTGCGGCGGCAGATCTCATTTCCAGATAGACCTCTTTCCAGCCGTCAAACTCAAAATATCCAAAGTGCAGAGCCTCATACAAAGCGTTGTAGCAGGATATAAAAAGAAAATAATCACTCTCCTCCTTAAGGGAGTGAATATACTCTATATCCCTGCAGAGCATCCGGTCAGCCTCCATGGAGGACTCCATTATATGGGGCTTTCTGGAAGCGCTGTCTCCCCTTACCACATAGAAAAATTCCGGGCTTGGCACATAGGCGATCCGATCCAGCCTCCGAAAGGCCTTTACGCTCCAGAACCTGTCCTCTGCCATCTCATCACCGTATTCTATGTCACGTACCTTCTCAAAAAGGAAGAGCTTATTCCAAACCTCCAGTCCGAAGGATCTTCTGGAAAGTATCTCTCCGTAGAGCTCCCTTCTTCCAAAAACCTCCGGAAGACCCGCTACATGCTCTTCATATCTGCCCGGCTCATTCTCGTACTCGTAAACATCCCCGCAGACCGCGGCGTCAGCCCCGTGTTTTTCCGCTGCATCCACAAGCTTCAACACCATGTCCGGTCCCAGATGGTCATCGCCGTCGATAAATAAAACGTACTTTCCCCGAGCCGCCTTCATTCCGGAATTACGTCCAGCTCCCCGTCCCTTCTCATCACGTTTGACCAGTTTTATCCTGCTGTCCTTCTTTTCATACTCCTCACATATCTTTAAGGAGCGGTCCTTTCCTTCACACACCGCAAGGATTATCTCTATGTTCCTGTAGCTCTGTCCCATGGCGGACTCTATGCACTTCGGAAGATATGCTTCCACCATGTAGATCAAAAGAATGACACTGACTAACGGCTCCAAAAATGTCCCCTCTTTATCCCGGATTTTTGAATGAGTATATCATAATCCCCGGCTTTTTTCACTTTTACAGTCACCCAATAAGGATAACCGCATCATATTCCCCCTTCTCCCCCGGCTGTGGTATACTGTACAAATGATGAATCTGGAATTTACCGAAGAAAGATACCCGAATCTCTACGGCAAAAGGATCCTCTTTGTCTGCAGGGAGACCTATTCCAAACCCTTGTGGTTTCTGGCCCGCGAATTAAAGAAGACCAACGAAGTGGCAGCCTTCTTTATCATGTCCTCCGAGTGCACCTTCAATAAATGCTACTACAATGAACACACCATCTTTGAGTGGAGGGAAAAACTCCCGGATGTCAAACTCTATGATGTGGCTGATATCTGTGACAGATTCGTGGAGGGGATAAAGGGCGGAGGCGACCCCTCGGATCAGGACTACCTCGACATGCTGGAGAGAGAGTACAGCTACTATAAACCTCTGGGGCTCCAGCTCATGGCCAGCCAGGAAAACACCAAACACTATCACTACAGGAAGTACTGGGCAGTCACCACGGATGCGGAAAATAAATACTGGCTCGAGCTGAACTATAAGAACATCATAAATATCCTGGATGATTTCAAGCCCGATATCATACTGGACACCGACAATGCCGAGCTGCAGAGAACGGTGCTTATAGAAGTGGCAAAAAAGAGAGATATCCCCTACGCCACCATTGAGTACGGAAAATACGGTTTTTACAAGTATCCGAGTTTCCAGAATTCCTTCTCCATAGACCCCTATTTCAGGGCACTCTATGAGGAAGCACTGGAGAAAAGCCCGGAAGAACTGGCCCCGGAATATGAATATATCCGGGATTTCCGGGCGAAGAGTTCCATCATGAACCAGGAATTCGCAGGCTCTGTCACGAGCCAGTATGAGCGGATCCCCCTTATCAAATCCATGAAGATCCTCCTCGGAAAATGGAATTACTTCTGGGATCAGGACCATACCGCCGGAAATGCATCAAGAAAGAAAAAGTCCGGAATGCTTTATGCCTCTACTCCGGAATATTTAAGGTATTATTTTGATGTGGAGAGGATAAAGAGAAAACTGCTGGTTCCAAATAAGATCTTTGAAAACCCGGTTGAAGGCGAACGCTACGTGTACATGCCTCTGCATCTCATTCCGGAATCTTCGGTGTTTGTAAAGGCCTCCTTCTATGTGGATGAACTGAACCTTATGGAACAGGTGTCAAAATCCCTTCCCGCAGGCTGGAAACTCTATGTAAAAGAGCACCAGGCCATGCTGGGAGAAAGGGATCTGTCCTTCTATAAAAAGGCCTCTGAGATCGCCAACGTAAGGGTTGTGCAGTTAAACTACTATAAAGATCCCAAGCCCTGGATCACCAAATCCGAGGGAGTGGTAACCATAACCGGAACCGCCGCCTATGAAGCGGCGCTTATGGGAAAGAAGAGCATAGTCTTCGGCGACGTTCCCTTTTCCATGATCGACGGGATCACAAGGATCAGATCCTTTGAAGACCTGCCCCGGGCCATAAGAGCCTTCGGGGAGATCGACAATATACACTCTGCTGCTTCGTACATCCACGCAGTAAAAGAAGCCGGATCCGAAGTCCGTATCTTCTATCTCATGGACGAAGCCGAAGAGATCTTTGCCGGAAGGCACAAGGAGACAGAGGAATTTCATAAAGAGCTCAGTGTACTCCTTGATTTCTACGAAAAGGGTCTTAAAAACTATAAAAAATGGAAGGACCGGGAAACCTCCTGATCCTTCCGCGAACGGATAGCGCTGACCTTCATCTCCGTGAGACTTATGAGTTTAATCTACCCCGTTTAACACTGCCTCTTCTTCATCCTTCTGTATATCGGGATCAAAAGAGAGCATGGGTCTTACATCCTTTCCAAATATCCTTCGTTCTCTGTAATTCTTCGTAAGCTTTATGATAAGTGGGATATGCACGATCACTCCCACCAGGTTCGGGATCATCATGAGACCATTAAAAGTATCGGAGATATCCCATGCCAGATTGGATTCCATCACGGCCCCGAAAATGATAAGGCTTATAAAAATAAATCTGTATACCCTGGCCCAGGTAACGCCCAGGAGATACTCCGTAACCTTGGCTCCATAATAGGACCAGCCCATGACGGTGGTAAAAGCAAAGAGGGTTATGGAGATCACCACGAACCATTCTCCCGGTTTTCCAAGGGCGGAACCAAAAGCTTTGGCCACCAGCGTGGAATCATTGACTCCTTCCTTAATAAGGCCGGTATTCAGATCGATGGCTCCGGAGCCCAGAACAACAAAGGCCGTCATTGAGCAGATCACTATCGTATCGAGGAAGACCTCCGCAATTCCCCACATTCCCTGTCTTACCGGTTCCCTGGCACAGCTGTTGCTGTGGACCATGACCGAAGAACCAAGTCCGGCTTCATTGGAGAAAACTCCCCTCTTGCATCCGCTTTTTATGGTGTTGAAAGCTATCTGTACCGCGCTTCCCGCTGCGCCGCCCTTTATTGCCGCGGGTCCCAGCGCAAACCGGAATATTGACGATACTATCTCCGGAATGGCTGTGATATGAAGAAGGATCATAACCAGGCAGCCGGCGATATACATTATGGACATGAAAGGTATGAGCTTTTCTGAAACCGCCGCCAGACGCCTGAAACCTCCCATGATTATGACAGCGGCTGCAGCCATCAGGAGCATCCCTATCATCCAGTCCGCCTTGGGCGCCCCCAGAAAGGGATCGTAATCCATATCGGGAAGAAAGGTCGACTCGAAATTGATGACTATCTTATTTATCTGTGCCATGTTTCCTATGCCGAAGGAAGCCAGCACTGAAAACACACAGAAAAGCACAGCCAGAACTCTGCCAAGCTTCTTTAAGTGCTTTATGGATCCAAGCCCGTCCTCCAGATAATACATGGGGCCTCCGGACCAGGCACCCTCTGAGTTCCGGCGCCTGTAATATAAGCCCAGCACATTCTCTGAATACTTTACCATCATTCCGAAGAACGCAGCCACCCACATCCAGAACACCGCACCCGGTCCTCCGACACAGATAGCCGTTGACACTCCGGCGATATTACCTGTGCCGATAACGGCACAGAGGGCGGTACAAAAGGTACGGAACTGTGACAGAGCGCCTTCGTCATTGATGATCCTGCCTTCACTGTTTATAACTCCGAAGGTTTTTTTCCACCAGTGAGGAAGATTGGTTATCTGAAAAACGCCGGTGATAACGGTGCATATCATTCCTGTCCCGAGAAGCAGTACCAGGCCAAAGGTTCCCCAGGCAAAAGAATTGACACTGTCATTTATCCTGATGATCGTATCCATTAGATCTATCCTAAAATCTCACAATAAACAAGAGTCTGATTTATCAGCTGGTAGGCAACCTCCCCAAAGGTAACGGGACCGGTAAAGGGATCCATCTTCTTTCCGTTAAGATTCCCGTAGTTGTAATTCAATATGCAGTTACAGGAAAAGACGGGTTTCCTGTCCTTCTCCACTTCCGTTTTCTTATGGAATTCACCCACATAGTCTTCCACTTTTTTCGCAAAGCGGTATTCGATATCCTTAAATACAGGGGCATAAAAGCTGACTGTTCCGTTTTCCACACTCTTTATGGATGTATTGATATAGGATCCGTTGTGATCCGCCACCAG
>CADBTX010000186.1 GCA_902797705.1 uncultured Lachnospiraceae bacterium
AGAAAGGTCTGTAGAGACGAACCTTAACAACGCCGACCTTCTTGCCCTGCTTCTCAAGGTAATCGATTGTCTCCTCGATTGTATCGTTTACAGAACCCATAGCAACGATAACTACCTCTGCATTAGGATCTCCGTAGTAGTTAAAGAGCTTGTAATCTGTACCAATCTTGGCATTAACCTTGTCCATATACTTCTGAACGATGTCAGGAAGCTCATTATAACCTGTGTTGCATGCCTCTCTTGTCTGGAAGAAGATGTCAGGGTTCTGAGCTGAGCCCATCTGGCAAGGATGATTAGGATTGAGAGCGCCGGCCTTGAATGCATCGATTGCATCATGATTTACCATCTCGTCAAGATCCTTGTAATCCCATACCTCGATCTTCTGGATCTCGTGTGATGTACGGAATCCGTCGAAGAAATTGATGAAAGGAATGGATCCCTTTATCGCTGAAAGATAAGAAACGGGAGTAAGGTCCATTACCTCCTGTACCGATGAAGCACAGAGCATAGCGCAGCCTGTCTGACGGCATGCATATATGTCTGAATGGTCACCGAAGATATTGAGGGCGTGTGTCGCTACGCAGCGCGCCGATACATTGATAACACCGGGAAGCCTCTCACCCGCGATCTTATAGAGATTGGGGATCATGAGAAGAAGTCCCTGAGAAGCGGTATAGGTGGATGTAAGTGCACCTGCCACAAGTGATCCGTGCACGGCACCCGATGCTCCTCCTTCCGATTCCAGCTCTACGATCTTGACCGTATTGCCGAAAATATTCTTTCTGCCTGCTGTCGCCCATTCATCGGTGTGCTCTGCCATCGGTGAAGAAGGCGTGATGGGATAGATAGCTGCGCAGTCCGTAAAGATATACGAAGCATGAGCCGCAGCTTCATTACCATCCATGGTCTTTTTAAATCTTGCCATTTGTAATCCTCCTACCAAATTATTAAGTAACGTTATAAAAAACCGCAAATATCAGTTTAACATATCGTTTTCCGATTGTAAAACCAAATTTTCTCACACCTCGTCGCCGTCAAAGTCATCATCATCATGAAGATATTCACGGCTGGAAACCCTCTTTCTGTCTCTCTCTTCCTCCACCAGTCGGGACAGCCTTTCCATCACGTCCTCGGGTGTTTTTATGTTCTTTATCTCAAAGTTCCTCATGGACTTATCGGCGCTTTCGCAAAAAATGCTGCCCACTCCGAAGATCCTCTGTCCCAGGGTCTGACGGAAGGAAAGATCCATGACCCTGTAGAGCCTGACCTCATCCCTTCTGACAGTTAAAAAACCTCTTTTGATATAGAATCTCTCCTTGTCAAAAGCGTAGGTCGTGAAGGACAGGGGGAGACCGAAGATAGTCCTCTTCTTATCCTTCCACAGGTATTCCTTGTTATCGTTAGCCATCTTTTCAATCCTCCTTATATCATTTTGAGCCACGATACGACAGTCCTCAGGTATTCAGCCTGAAGGCCACGTTTTTTACCTTATCCTTAAAGTCCCTCCAGACAAAGCCGAAGTTTCCGGCCCTGATCTGGTAAAATGAACCCTCAAAGAACCTGAACAGCTTCACAAAGGGGTGCCCCCATCCGTAGATCCTGTAGGATGCGCTCTTAAAGGGTTTATACTCCGAAACCACAGAGGGACAGTGGAGTTCTTTGATATCAAGATCATAGCGTCCCATTGTAAAGAGTCTCCTGTAGCCCTTTGGTATCAGGGAGATATCATCCTGATAATGGGAAGCCCCCTTGACCACCCCGATATTGCTTATCATATTTACCCTGGGAGTCAGCGTATAGCCGTTATGAAGATACTGATTGGAGATAAGCACCGTTTCAAAATGCGGATACCCCTTCTCCCTGTGCTTTCTGCAGACATTCACAAGATTCCTCATGACCCCGTGACTCTCTGCGTAGTCTCTGACACGGCGGGTCTTCACCGGGTCATCCAGCCATGAATAGTTTTCATCCCAGTTCTCCACCACTCTTTTCCAGCTGGCCCATCCCCAGGTGAAGGTGGCAGAAGTAAAGAAGATATCCTCCTTTACCCCCTCTGTCTTCTCCATGGGATTAAAGCCCGAGATAAGCATGACGGAGGGATCCGACTCATAGCGCAGCAGCATCTCCCTGCAAAAGGGGATGAAGCTGTCGGAAGGGAGCACATCATCTTCAAGGACTATGCACTTATCCGTATGGGAAAAGGCCCATCTGTCCGCTCTGTACCCCGCTTCGTCGGGTCCCAGATTCTCTTCGTTATAAAGCTTAAAAACCTCACAGTCCCAGTCAACGCTTTCTGCGATCTCACGGCACTTTCCAATGCCTTCCCTGTCCTCCGGCCTGTCTTTTCTGGGGCCGTCCTGAAAGAGAAAAAGCCTTGCGGGCCTTGCACGCCGCACGGCTTCAAAGACCCTTGAAAACTGCTCATATCGGGTGAAGAAAACCAGAAGCACCGATACGTCCAGCGTTTCCCCGGGCAACGGAGCGCTTATCATCCCTCTTCTCCCTTACTCCTTCTCCACTCGTCCTTATCTAAGAGCATCACATAGAACACTCTGCCGTAGAACTCGCTGTTGACATATCTTCCGCAGTCGATCACTTCCCTTACGTTTCCCTTTTTCGTGATTATCCTGTAATCCACATAGTCTTTGCAGCCGTTCACATCCTTGTCTATCTGCTCCCAGATGGCATCATCCACCCTCTTTATCTCATCCGGATGGACTATCCCGTCAAAGCTGCCATTGGTGTATTCCATGAATTCCTCCATGTTTTCGCACTCGAACATCTTTATCAGCTCGTCGTTTGCATAGAGGATCTTCTTTTCATTCTCGGCTTCATATACGAGAATGGCTCCGGGAACATATCTCGCCACATTCTTCACATTAAAGGCCATCTGCAGCCTCTTTGTAAGCTTGATATCTTTGCCGTACCTGCGGTATCCGTGTTTTCCGGCACTCTTTACGTAATACAGGGCCGAATCCGCCTGTCTTAAAAGAAGGGACAGATCCCTGCTCTGGTCCGGATATGTGGAATATCCTATGGAGATCTTGAAGGGATAATACTTTTCCTCAAACATAAAGCCGTGATCGGACTCGGAAAGCTCCCTTATATACCGCTCCGCAACTTCGTTTTCTGTATTCTTGATGCAGACACTGAGCTCATCTCCTCCGGTCCTGGCAACGATGGCGTTGCTCCTGAAGATCTCATTAAGGTCGGCAGCCAGATTCTTCAAAGCATCATCGCCTGTGATATGGCCATACATGTCATTTATTATCTTAAAGTCATCTATGTCTATGAGCACCAGGGTAAAGGGATCATCAGGATGCTCATCCAGATATCTCTCCAGTTCCGCATGGTAGCCGTGGCGGTTCAAAAGACCCGTAAGCTCATCATGATTGCTGATGGAATCCAGTCTGCTCAAAAGACCGTTGGCGATCATACGGGATGAGATGAAATATGATATCTCCTCCAGAAGCCTTCTGGTCATGGCCGTTTCATCCTTATTGAAATTGTCCACGCCCACAAAGCCCATGACTTCGTTTTCACTGCCAAAGAGAGGCACCGTGATAAAGGATCGTATCCCTTCCCAGATCAGGAATTCATAGGTCTGGGGGTCGATCTTACGGAAAAGTTCCACGTCATTTACCACGATACAGTTGTCCTCTATAA
>CADBTX010000187.1 GCA_902797705.1 uncultured Lachnospiraceae bacterium
CCTCCGGGACCCGCCCCTATTATTATCACATCATATCTCATAGTGCCGGCGACCGGAATCGAACCGGTACGGGTATCACTACCCACGAGATTTTAAGTCCCGGGCGTCTGCCAGTTCCGCCACGCCGGCATCTCTGTGTCCCAGATCCATGGGATACAGAACATTCTGAAATATAGCATAATTCTCCTTATTGTGCAAGTTTTAGCCGGGGGGTAATACGGCAGTACCGGATTTGCCTGTCCCGGAGAAATAAGTTACAATGGTTCCTGCTTTCAGGCATATTTTTTATTCAAAGGAGCAGGCTGTAAAATGACGGAATTGCTGGAAAAGATCTGCGGGACCGCAAAGGATGCGGGAAAGATAATACTTGAAGGTTCGGAAAAGATCCGGAGCCTTACCGTTGAAAATAAAACAGGTCACGGAAACTTTGTTACGGAATACGATTCCAGAGTTCAGACCTTCCTGATCGACAGGCTGTCAAAGATCCTGCCGGAGGCACATTTCCTTGGAGAAGAAAACGGCATCGAGGTATTCAAAGAGGAATACTCTTCGGGCTTTACCTTTGTCCTGGATCCCATAGACGGCACCACAAATTTTATCAAGGGCTGGAGCGAAAGTGTCACCAGCATAGGACTCTTAAAGGACGGGGCCCCGTATATCGGCGTCGTCTATAACCCTTTCTCTGACTGGCTTTATTATGGAGAAAAGGGACAGGGCGCCTATCTGAACGGCGAACGGATCCACACCTCCGAGGAACCGCTGGAAAACGCACTGACAATTATCGGGACCGCCCCCTACTACCCGGAACTTACGGATAAATGCTTTGTTCTCGGACGGGAGGCCGTGCGCCGGAGCATAGACATTAGACGGGGCGGCAGCGCCGCCACAGACCTCTGCAGACTTGCTTCCGGGCAGGCCGGCATGTTCTTTGAATTACGTCTGGGTCTTTGGGATTTTGCCGCAGCTTCACTCATCCTTACGGAAGCCGGCGGCGAGATAATGGATATAAAGGGAGAACCCCTTAAATATAACAGCGCCTCTTCTGTGGTGGCTCTTTCAAAGGGCGTCAGTAGAAGTCAAGCTGCGTGGGTTTTTGATACTTAAGGATCACTCCTCCGGTCTTCGGAACGCTGATCTTAAGCTTCCCCTTCTTCACCTCATATTCCATGGGCTCGGTGGTGAAGCCTGTATCTCCCGTGAGGATCAGCCTCTTTATCCGGCAATCCGACGCTATGCCTGTCATCCACACGTCTCCGCACCAGTCTATATCATAATTATTATTGTTCAATATGATGACCGCCGCACCATTCCTGTTAAAGCGGGCAAAGGAAAGCACTCCCCTCTCATCCCCTTCCGGAAGCAGAGGGATCAGGCTTCCTGTCAGAAATTCCCTGTTTTCCTTATGTATCCTTATACAGGCTCTGTGGAAATCGATAAGCTCGAAATCCTCATTTCCCCAGGGATAGCTGCGCCGGTTGTCAGGATCGGTGAAACCGCATAAACCTGCTTCATCCCCGTAATATATGGTAGGCGCTCCCTGCCAGGTCATCTGGAAGAGTACCGCTTCACGCATCACTGCTTTATTTACACCGTCTTCCGCAGCCTGGGACCCGAGCCTGTCAACCCTTCCCACCCTGTGATTCGTCCGGGTCAGGAACCTGGAGTGGTCATGATTTGAAAGCTCGTTCATGGCGCAGAGCCCGGAACCGCCTGCGAACTGACGCCTGTGGGCTCTCATTGCTCCCCAGAAGGCATCGGTATTATTCAAAAGATCCTGCCGGAATTCATCCGAATGCTTCTGCATTCCCGTTAAGAACCAGCTTATGGGCTCCATAAACGCATCATAATTCATGACGGTATCCCACTCACCGTTCACTATCCAGCTTTCCGCATCCCCGTAATGCTCAGCGAGAACTATGGCGTCAGGATTGGCCTCTCTCACCGCTTTTCTGAAGTCATGCCAGAACTTATGGTTAAATTCCGGTGTATGTCCCAGATCGGCAGCCACGTCCAGCCTCCATCCGTCGGCATTGTAAGGCGGCGAAACCCACTTCTTCGCTATCCCAAGGATATATTCATACAGTTTCGGTGAGTCCTCGTAATTCAGCTTCGGCAGGGTCTCATGTCCCCACCATCCGTCATAGGTCCCGTTATCCGGCCACTGATTTTCATCAAAAAAGCGGAAGAAGGAGCGGTAAGGACTGTCCGCGCTGGTGTAGGCTCCGCTTTCATAGCCCTCTTCGTCTTCGTAGATCTTCTCCCGGTCAAGCCACTTATTGAATGATCCGCAGTGATTAAAGACTCCGTCTATTATTACCTTTATGCCCATGCTGTGAGCCCGCTCCACAAGCTCGGCAAAATAGGCATTGCCGGCTTCCAGATTTCTTTTATCTGTGACCCTCTTTATATACCTGCTGGCAAAACGGTTCTCAGTGGAATCCTTAAGGCACTCCCCTCCGTCCTCCAGTATCACTCCGTAATGGGGGTCGATATAGTCATAATCCTGACTGTCATATTTATGATTGGAGGGAGAAACAAAAAGGGGA
>CADBTX010000188.1 GCA_902797705.1 uncultured Lachnospiraceae bacterium
CTGATCGAATGGCCTTATGATGTAGAACCTACAGCCGGCAGCGTTAAGAAAATGCTGTCAGTAATGCCCGGCTGAAAGGGGAAGTGCCCACAGCCGGTTTGAGAAGATATAAGGACAGACTATGGTTTTTAGTGCGCGACACCATAAACCAGCAGGAAAAATCCCAGCAGGATCAACCCGACTCCGATAAGAATAATGATGTTGTAGGTCTTATTCGATTCGTAATGGAATGGCTGTGCATCTTTCGGCTTTGCCGGATTATACCAGAGAGTACAGGCATCACCGATATTATTTGCCTGCGAGCTGCGGATCGTTGACTTAACCTTATACTCGACCCCATCTACCGTGTAGGTATAAATATACGTATGCCCGGCAGTCCCTTGGGAGTTACTCCGCTTTATGACCTTATTCAATATTCCCTGCACCTCCGCGGAGCAGCGGGCATTCTTTTTCTTGTTGATCGGAGCGACGATAACGAGAATGAGTCCTAAAACAAATATTCCAAAACCTAAATAAGCCATATCTGTCCTCCTTCGGTGCCGGTTTTCACAACTAATGAATTGAATGATTAGCGAATTACTCGACGTTTATCTAAGTAAGAGCATATCATATGGGATGATTGCAGTGAAGAAAAGCGCATAGATACGGATCTGTCTATGGCATAATGGAATCACAGAATGGAGGTAATCAGGCATGGATACTTTTTCCGAAGCACTTTTAAGCGACAAGACAGACAGGATACCGGATGAATTCGACTGGTTCGCCCCGCTTCTGGGTGACTGGGACTGTGACTACAATGATAACTACGGCGGGCAGGAGAGGCACGTCAAAGGAGAATGGATCTTCAGAAGAGTTCTTGAAGGTGCCGGCATTCAGGATATTTTCATATTCCCGTCGAGGGCGACAAAAGATGAGAGTCCCCAGCCGGATGGAGAATACGGATCATCACTTCGGATGTTTAATAAAGATGAGGGCTGTTATGACGTCTGCTATACATGCGATCACTGCATGAAAAGGCTGCGCTTTACCAGGGAAGGCGACCGGCTTGTCGGCAAATTACTGGATGAAGAAGACGTTTATTGGATCTTCTCGGAGATAACAGGTGACAGCTTCCGCTGGGAGAATGTTATGATCAGGGAAGATGGAACGAGAATTCTGGATTGCGAGATCTGCGGGAAAAGGATCGGATAAGCGCTGCCCGTCCGGCCTCGTGCATCTTGGAGGTAAAGCACAATGACAACTATCGAATATACCGTAGCATCGATCGACGGCGACTACGCTTTTCTAAGGAATGAGGCACGGCCTTCGGAAGAGCTGAAATGCGTGGCAAGGGCTCTTCTGCCGCAGGAGATCCGAGAGGGAACAAAATTGAAGTACGAGCTTTTTGAGTACTCGATCCTGGAGTGAGGAAAGAAAAATGAGCGAAAACAGATGCGGATGGGAACTGAGTTCTGAAAAGATGAAGGCCTATCATGACTGCCGCTGGTGCAAGCCTGAGCACGATGACAGGGAACTTTTTGCCATGCTGATTCTGGAAGGTGCGCAGGCGGGGCTCTCCTGGTCAACGATCATTAACCGCGAAGAGAACTACCGGGAAGCGTTCGGCGGGTTTGACCCGCAGATCGTCGCCGCATACGATGCGGAAAAGATCGAAGAACTCATGCGGAACGAAGGGATCATCCGCAACCGGCGCAAGATAGAAGCGGCTGTATTAAACGCCAGAGCATTCCTCAATATCCAGGAGGAGTTTGGCAGTTTTGACCGCTATATCTGGTCATTCACGGACGGTGAGGTCATTGATCATCATCTGACAAGGCTGGAGGATATGCCTGCGACGTCAGAACTCTCGGAAAAGGTCAGCAAGGACCTGAAAAAGAGAGGCTTCCGGTTCGTCGGTCCGACGATCATCTACTCTTATATGCAGGGAATCGGTATCTATAACGACCATCTGGAAGGGTGTGATTACCGGTGATAAGTACAGAGGGAGAATCAGCAGGACAACGGCCTTTCTTTTGTCAACCAAAGCTCTGCACAAACAATAAAACATTAAGGACTTTTTGGCCCGAGGGCAGGTGAGTAAGTCTATACTTATTCATCTGCCTTTTCTCTGTCCGGCTGCGATACCTTTATAAGTCTCCGGATATGGCGGAAA
>CADBTX010000189.1 GCA_902797705.1 uncultured Lachnospiraceae bacterium
ATTCCTGAAGGGTTTTATCAGCTTAAAGAGCTTGCTCTTCTTCAGCTTGTCAAGCTTATCCTTCATCTCGGCGTTTTCCGCTTCCACAGTCACCAGTTCCCGGGTAAGCTTTTCATTCTTCTTTTTTTCCTGCTCATACAGTTCTTTATAGTAAGCGTCAAGACTCATTTATGATGTAACTCCTGTCCCTTCCGAAAATATCCTTTCCCTTGAACACAAGGGATACCTTTATCCCCTCAATGTCCCCGAAGGCCTCAGCCGCCGCCTTGACTTCAAAGCCGGACAGCAAGATATCCTTTTCCTTCGGGAAGACTGCCGGAAGATCCTCCCTGAAGATCCTTCCGGTCTCCAATACATAGTTCCTGTCAGCCCCCCGGACCACCACCAGGATATCATATTCATAGCCGCCCTTTCCGTGCAGAAAGCCCCAGCCCCTTATATCCAGAAAGTCCTCATGGCCCGCTGCGTCATTATTCAATATCTCAATGCCTTCGATATTGTAAAGTATCTGTCCCTCTTCCGCCTTCTTCGCGCCCTTTACGGACTCTTCCGTCCCTCTTAAGGAATTAAGGTCGTAAAAGGGGATCCTCTCCTCTGTTCCCGGAACGTCCACTCCCATATCAAGTCCCGTCCCGGTAAGGTTTTTGTTGTACCAGGGATCTCCGTTTATCAGGATATCGCTGTATTTCTTATAGAAAAAGCTCCTCTCCTCCTTAAGCCTTTTAAACTTTTCCTTTTCGGCGCCGTCAGCCTTTCTGGAAAAGCTCTCATGGTGTATGAGAAAAATACCGTTTAAGCACACATTGTAATAGCCTTTACAAAGAAGGGCCGCGCAAAGATCCGTATCCGTATAGGCAACGGCGAGAGCCTCGTCAAAGCCTCCCACCTCTTCAAACTTCTTCCGCTCCACCATAAGGCAGGCTCCGGTCACCCCAAAGACATTGCGCTTTATCCGGTTCACGCCTCTCTGATAGCTTACGTCATCCCTGTATCCCGAAAAGCAGTGGCTGCCGCCGCTTTTTAACAGGCTGATGCCGATATGCTGTATCCTTCCGTCAGGATACAGGAGCTTGCAGCCCACAGCGCCGGTGCTCTTTTTCAGTGCTTCCGCCATCATCTCTTTTAAGAAAGCGGTATGTTCCGGCACCTCTATATCATCGTTCAGAAAAAGCAGGAGCGGGGATCCTGTCAGGCCTGCCCCTTTATTACAGAGGGCGGAAAAAACGAAAGCCCTTTCCTCCCGGACATAAGCAAAGCCGAATTCCTTTGAAAGGGCTTCATATCTCAGCGTGTTTTCTTCACTGCTGCCGTTATCGAGGACCACACATTCAATGCCGACACCCTCTTCCCTCCCTGCTCTGAAGAGACCTGTGACACAGGTTTTCAGAAGTTCCGGATGATCCTTTGAAAGGATCACCACCGCCACACTCTCCGGAAGGACGGTGCTGTCCATTTTTTCGGACTCATCCTTATATCCGTAGCCATGGTGGGACCCTGCGTGGTACAGGACCTCCGGGATATGAAGGGGCTTTTCGGCGGCCTTTCCGCACTCCCTCAGGAATTCAAGACTTCCTTCCCTTTGGGAGGACGCCGGTGAGATCCGGGAAACAAGACTGTTCTTTACGATGGTAAGGCCTCCCGGATAATAGAAGCACTCAAGAGTATCCGGAGAATGATCCGGCTTAAAAAAGGGATCGTGGCGTCTTCCTTTTTTATCGGTCTCATCCTCGTCCGTATATATAAAGTCGAAGCCGTTTTCAAAGGCTCCGTACTCATTAAGGGCATCTGAGAGTCCGGGGTCTATGTCCCCGTCACCATCTAGATACAATGTATAGTCAGAGGGGATCTTTAATTCCCTTTCCTCCCTCTTTATCTCCTTATCCCTTATCCATACGCTGTAGGGATCGGAGATATCACGGATCAGCTTTTTATATTCATCCCTTTTCATTTTTTTTCTTTTCCGAAATGATCATCGGTATGTATTCCGGTCTCGTGCCCTTTATAAGGTGCTTGAAGCCGGAGCCTCCGTTATCCACCGGCATATCGAATTCGAATGCCAGCGGCTCCCAGAACCGCTTGTCAAGTGCGGTGATATGGTAGGAAACATGAAGGGTCCCGCTCTCCTCAATGTCCTCCATTATGATCTGCGGATCCGCAGTGTCAAAGATTATCACGTTTTCACTTATGCCGGTGCCGTTTATCAGTATCTCATCCCTTTGGACGCCGTTTATAGTGATCTTGTCTATCTTTACCATGCACTTAAAGTCCCCGGGATCGATACGGATGGAGACACAGTCAGCAGGTATCTCGGTATCAAACCTTATGCCGTCTTCGTCATTTCTTTCCGCATTGATGAGAAGAGAGTCCTCGGGATGAAAACCAAGTCCCCTGTCGTAAAAGATCCTGGGCTTTTCGGGACGGATAAGGAGCCTTGATTTCTTAAGGCTTTCCTCCAGACGGATATTCTCGCAGCCAAAGATGGAATACATTCCGTAAAGTGAAATGTGCCGTCCCGCAATATGTCTCTGCAGGGCCTGCTCCATCTCATAGAAAACTCCCATGAGATCCGAATCTATGCCGATCTTTTCATATATCCCGTCAAACTCCACGGGCTCTGCCATATCAAGGCTTGAAAGGAAGTAGCTCACTGCCCTGAAAATACAGAAATCAACAGGCACGGGGAAATCAAATACCCATTCGTAATCAATGATATTCCAGCCCTCATTGTATATGAGATTGGAGAAGATGAGATCCACATCAGTTAAGAGCATGCTCTTAAAAATACCCGGCACCTCCGTGACCTCAAATACCTCCGCAAATTCCCTTGTGGCCCAGAAGTCCCGGACGGCTGCACGCCTTAAGGCGCCTGCGAAATTGACGATGGCGTTTACGCAGTCCTCTCCCCTTCCCAGGTTCAGAAGCCGCTTAAGTTCCTCATCCATGCTCCGTCCCTGGATATAGTCAAATTCCAGATGGATAAGCTCTCCTGCGTGGTCATAGACCTTTCTCACGGGACAGGGCTTAAAGCTGGTACCCTTAAATTCCTCCTTGATATCGCTGTAGGCGTCCGCCATGGCAATTAAGTGCGGCGCCGCTTCCTTTGTGAAGGGAGTCTTGATAACACTCTTCCTGCGGTTCCCGTCCATCATTATATCCGTGCGGATCTGATAGATGGGATCCCTTTCCGTTGAATGCTTTGAAAAGACCGGATAGCGCTCCATAAGGCTCTCTATCCTGTCATTCTTCTGGAGGACGCATAAGAAGGAATTGGAGAAGAAAGGAAAATAACCGTCCCCCAGAGCCTCGTCAAATGCAGCTCCCTCGTCGAAGGCCGTGACCCTTTCACCGTCAAAATTCAGGGAGTTCTCAATGAACTCTCCCTTAAAGGGAGGCCTGTCATCGGAATATATGGTTACCGGCAGCTTGTAATCCGGATAGGGATAAAAGAATTTGTAATCATAGCCTGCTGCGTGAAAGAGTCTCATAAGTCCGGCTCTGGAGAAGGTCTTTACCCGGTCTCCGTGGGGATAGCCCTCTATCCCGTCATAGTAACGTCCCGTATGGTCTTCCCTGCAGCCCGCGAAGTACTTCATTCCGTACTTATTCTCAATGGCGATCACTATCTGTCCTCCGGGAGCCAGGTGGGATGACAGAAGCTCCAGCAGCCTCTGCCAGGGATTAGCTCCATTGAGATAGGCCGCTGCATATTCCAGGACTCCGATCAGAAATACATAGTCGTATTTTTCCGGAAGCCTTTTCTCTATGTCCTGAAAATTCCCTACCAGAATGTCAATATTGTCGGTATCCTTATTCCTTACGGCATTTATAAGGCTCCTCTTATAGCTTAGCTCAATGCATGTCACATGCCCGGCCATGGCTGCAAGGGTGCCGGTCACTGCTCCGCAGCCGGAACCTATCTCCAGCACACTCTGGTCCCGTCTTACGGGGAAGAAGTCAACTATATTTCCCCTGAGATGAGACAGATGATAAAGGGTACTCCAGCGCTCCTCCAGGGCGATGATACGGTTATATTCCTGAGGCTCATGCTCCTTCACGATCTCTAAAAGCCTGTCCTCTGCCGCCCCTTCCGAATACAGATCTTCTCCGGGATAGTCGCTTATATCCAGGGTCACCCCTCCGATTTTTTCAATGGTGTCGCTCATATAACTTAAATCCTGCTCTTTTCTACTGTGGTTTCCATTCCCATGTCATAATAACCTGTTGTATCCTTTGAGGAGATACAGTTGATGCTGAAGATATCATACATCCTGTTATATACCGTAAATTCCCCGTCCCTGTACCCCACAAGCCCGAGGGATATAAGGTATTCCCCTCCCTGAAGGCTCATGTCCTGGGTGAAGGTGGCTGTAAGGATGTCCCCCTTTTCCGGCTCCCCTGTACTTATCTTTTCAAACATGGTATTGGTGCCTGTGATCTCCACCCCCATACGGTTCTTAAAGGAAACCGCGATTATGGGCTCGCTTATCTTTTCGTGGAAGAGGCATTTTACCCTTATGGAGAAGCTGTCTCCCTTTATTATGGTATTGGTGATCTCCCCGCTGTTATCTATGCAGCAGAAATCCACTATATCCGCAAGGCCGTTGCCGTAGCTGTCCGCGGAGGGATTAAGGGTCATCCGGTCCTTCCAGAGTTTCTTTCCCCCCTGATCTCCGGAGTAGTCCCTCGGGTTACGGTTCAGGCTCTTTGAATCATCCGTGTTGGGATCGAGCTGGTGCACCAGCACCTTCTTATACATGTCGATTATCTCTTTCGGAGCCCCTTCCCCTATCTTCTTTCCCCGATCCAGCAGCACCACCCGGTCGCAGTACTTACTGATACTTGAAAGGTCATGGCTCACGAAGAGTATGGTCTTCCCCGCCTTCTTAAATTCCTCGAATTTATGGTAGCACTTATTCTGGAAGAAAACATCCCCCACGGAAAGCGCTTCATCTACTATGAGTATCTCCGGATCGATATTGATGGCCACCGCAAAGGCCAGCCTTACGAACATACCGCTGGAGTAGGTCTTTACCTGCTGGTACACAAAATCCCCTATATCCGCGAAATCCAGTATGTCCTGCAGTTTTTCATCGATCTCGGCCTTTGAAAATCCTATCATGGTACCGTTCAGGTAGATATTCTCTATGCCGGTAAACTCCATGTTAAATCCTGCACCCAGCTCCAGAAGAGCCGAGATACGCCCGTTTATCTCCACATTCCCGGAGGTGGGATTAAGGACCCCGGTTATTATCTTCAGCATGGTGGATTTACCCGAACCGTTGGTGCCGATTATACCCACCGTCTCTCCCTTCCTCACGGAAAGAGAGACGTCATGAAGGGCAAA
>CADBTX010000190.1 GCA_902797705.1 uncultured Lachnospiraceae bacterium
CGCCGGGATGGCTGTTTACAATGAGAAGAAAAAGGGAATAGAGATCTTTAAGTGTGCAGGCAGGGTCCGGGACCTTAGCAAGGTCTGTGAAGATAAGGATATTGTCTCCACCTGCGGGATAGGACATACGAGGTGGGCGACCCACGGCGGAGTCTGTGATTCCAATGCCCATCCCCACATGATGGGCTCTGTCACAGTAGTCCATAACGGCATCATTGAGAACTACAAGGAGCTTATCGATGAATTTGATCTCTCCGGCAGGCTGGTCTCGGAAACAGATACCGAGGTGGCAGCGGGAGTCATCGACCATTATTACGGGAAAAGTCATGATCCCAAAGAAGCGGTGAAGAATACCGTCAGGAGATTAAAGGGTACCTTCGCTCTCGTGATCATGTTCTCCGATATCCCGGGAGTGATCTATTCCGTAAGGAACGTAAGCCCCATAGTTGCTACTCTTTCCGAAGAGGGAGCCATGCTTGCTTCCGATAATACGGCGCTTTGCAGATTTACGGACAGGTATTTTGTTGTTCCGGAGTATACCCTTCTCGAACTCAGGAAGGATTCTGTATCCATGTGGGATCTTGAGGGAAAGAAGGTGGAACCCGACTACCTTATAATGGACTGGGAGAAGAACAGCGCCGATAAAAACGGCTACCCCTTCTATATGGAAAAGGAGATAATGGAGCAGCCCAAGGCTATAAGGGACACCATTTCCGGAAGGACCAGGGCCGGGATCCCCAATTTTAACGCTGATAACATTCCGGACTCCATATTTACGGAATGCGAGAGGATATGTGTGGTGGCCTGCGGAACGGCAATGCATGCGGGACTGGTCTTCCAGGCTCTGGTAAAGAGCAGGCTGAATATGCATATCGATGTTGAACTCGCAAGTGAATTCATGTATTCCGATCCGGTGATAGATGAAAAGACGCTGGTCATAGCCGTTTCACAGTCCGGAGAGACCATAGATACACTGGAAGCCCTGAAATACGCAAGGCGTAAAGGTGCAAAGAGCCTTGCCATCATAAATGTAAGGGGTTCTTCCATAGCGAGGGAGAGTGACTACGTGCTCTATACAAATGCGGGACCGGAGATCGCGGTGGCCAGCACCAAGGCCTATACCACCCAGCTTTCGCTTTTCTATCTCATCGTGTACAAGATGGCGCATTTAAGAAAGGTCATGGATGATGATGAGGTAAGGGAGTGCATTCGGAATCTGAAACGGGTTCCGGAGGTCATCGACAATGTGCTGGACGAGAGAAAGGCTATCCATGTGATAGCGAGAGGGGTATTGAATGCCAAAGACCTCTTTATGATAGGCAGGGGACTGGATTATTCCATTCTTATGGAGGGCTCCCTTAAGCTTAAGGAGGTTTCCTATATCCATTCCGAGGCCTATGCTTCAGGAGAATTAAAGCATGGCCCCATCGCTCTTATCACCGACAATACTCCCGTTGTGGCGCTGGTGACACAGGAGAGGCTGATGAGCAAGGAACTGTCCAATATCAGGGAGGTGAGATCCCGCGGAGCGGACATAGTCCTTCTTATTAAAGCGGATCTTATCCAGCAGTCCACCAGGGAATTTGATACCTTTGTGCTTCCGAATCTTCCCGATGAGCTTATGGTATTCCCGGCTTCGGTGGCGCTGCAGCTTTTGGCCTACTATGTATCCAGCGACAAGGGCTTCGACGTTGACAAGCCGAGGAATCTGGCAAAGGTTGTTACTGTGGAGTAGAAGTTCACGGATTTTATACCGGATGAACACACATTAAACACAATTACAGAATATCATTAAACCCGTAAGACGAAATTGCCTGCGGGTTTTTTCATACCCGCCTTATATATGGAAGGAAGGTAAGGATCATGTTTGAGGAATACAACGAAAACAGGAACAACTACAATGATTACAGATTTTCGTCCGATATGGGGATGAACAGCCATATTCCGGAGGCACCGGATAAGAACTCCGGAAAAAACGGAAAAACTCCTCTCTGGAAGAAGGCTTTGACGGCAGCGGGGCTGGGACTTCTCTTCGGTGCATTTGCTGGAGCGGGGCTTTACGGAACGTCGCTTGTAGCTGACAGCGTAAGACCTGCATCGACAGAAACTCCCTCGATTGCACCCTCGGCAGGCACGGTAAATAACACCATAGCAGCCACTCCGGCGGTGGTAAGCGCCAATACCGCAGAAGACAAGAGTGTATTGACCACGGTCACTGCCACGGTGAAGTCCGATCAGCCGGTCTCCGGAGCCCTGGATGTTTCCGATGTGGCAGAGAGCGTGATGCCGGCTGTTGTATCCATCACAAACAGCTATGTGCAGACGGCACAGGATATCTTCGGACAGCAGTACCGCTCCGAATCAAAGGCCGCTGGCTCCGGAATAATCGTGGGAGATAACGGAGGAGAACTGCTGATAGTTACCAACCAGCACGTGGTGGACGGCACGGACTCCCTTAAGGTGCAGTTTATCGACGGCAGCGAATACGAAGCAAACATTAAGGGCGAGGATGAGAGCGCAGACCTTGCGGTGATAGCGGTGGACAAGGGCTCACTCTCGGCTGAGACCAAAAACAGCATAAAGGTAGCGAGCCTGGGTGATTCCGGGAGTCTGAAGGTCGGCCAGACAGCCATAGCCATCGGCAATGCTCTGGGGTACGGGCAGTCAGTGACAACCGGTGTCATAAGCGCCCTGGACCGTGAACTTACCCTGTCCAACGGAACCCACAAGATGATACAGACAGATGCGGCCATCAATCCCGGAAATTCCGGCGGTGCTCTGGTGGACATCAACGGAAATGTCATTGGTATCAACGAGGCGAAACTTGCAAACAGCGCGGTGGAGGCCATGGGCTACGCCATCCCCATTTCCGACGCCCGGAGTATAATAGACGGCCTTATGAACCAGTCCACAAAGACAAAGGCCACAGAGGATACAAGGGGATATCTCGGTATCTCGGGAGTGGATGTAACAAGCGAGATCTCAGAGCAGTACAACATGCCCCGCGGAGTATATATCGCCAAGGTGGATTCGGGTCTTGCGGCCGATAATGCCGGACTCACAGAGAAATGCATAATCACCGCCCTTGACGGACAGAGCATACAGACCATGGAACAGCTTAAGTCTCTTCTTAGCTACTACAGGATAGGAGATACCATAAAGGTAACCATCCAGCAGCCTGTTTCCGACGGCTACGGTTATGAGGAAAAGGTTGTGGATCTGACTCTCGGAGGAAATGTTTCCATGACTTCGAACAGTGCCCAGGGAGCAGACAACGGATCCTTTAACGAGGAAGAATCCGGGGAGGAAGAGCCTGAAGAGGACGGCAGGTATTATTACGGCGGCCTTGAGGACATCTTCGGAAATCTCTGGTGATGGCGCCGGTGAAAAAGAATATCCGCCTTCCCCTTTCAGGGGAAGGCGGAACTTTAGCCGCCGCAGGCGGCGTCGTTGTAGGCAGAGGAATACTCGCCTTCCCCTTTCAGGGGAAGGTGGCGCCGAAGGCGCCGGATGAGGTGAGCCGGTTGCATTCTTTTTATTGCGGTCACTCCTCATAGGATATCCTGACTGAAGCGGAACGCATATACCGTCTTTCTGTGCTCTTTCCCCTCTTTGGCATGCCGCGCGCCGCCAACCCCGGCATTCCTCAAAGCTCTTTCTGGTCTTTGGCATGCCGCGTGCCGCCAACCCCGGCATTCCCCAGAGCTCTTACAAGATGTGAGCTGTTGTTCTGTATGTGCCGATATGACAGGCGGCTTTCAAAAAACATTCGGAGGGGGCTTTGAACTAATTACTTATGCACTTCATATTGAAGGTAGAAAGAAATAGATGACATTGTATGGCCGCCACGGGCCGCAGCAACCCGTTATCACCCCGATAGAAATCAAGAAACTGCGAGTTCTATCGGGTATTATAACCGCCTGAGAGAGGCATAGCCCCGATAGAAATCAGAAATTTGCGGAATCTATCAGGTAAGCATGGGCGCAGCAACACGGGATTGCCCCGATAGAAATCAGGAAACTGTGAAATCTATC
>CADBTX010000191.1 GCA_902797705.1 uncultured Lachnospiraceae bacterium
CTTTGCGGTATTTTTAAGAGCCATGTTTTACGGTCTCGATAACTGCAAAAACAGCAACAATTACGATGCAAAGGATTACAGAAAGAACCTGAATCCCTGGCAGGGAGGCAAGTTCGGCGGTTATATCGAATTCGAGGCGAAGGACAAGAAATACCGTGCCACCAGATTCTTCGGAGAGCGCAAGGGTGAGGACAGCTTTGAACTCCTGGATCTTGGGACCATGCTCCCATCTGAGGATTTCAGTTCTTCGCTGGGAGAGGAACTCTTCGGTATCGATGCATACGGCTATGAGAGAAGCGTATACATTCCCCATAACGATCTCTTTGTCGGAACGGATGACAGCATAAATGCCAAGCTTTTGGGGCTTCTTGAAAGTGACGGGGATATGAACAGCTTTGAGAATGCCGTCAAGATACTGAACGACGCCAGAAGGGAATTGAAAAAGACCGGAGGCAGAGGGCGTATCGACAGGGGATCCGAGGAGAAGGCCGGAATGGAGGTAAGGCTCCGGAAGGCTCTGGAGGGAGAAAAGCAGACCACGGAGAAAAAGAATGCTCTGGCGGAAGCCGTCAGGGAAAAGGAAGAGTTCAGGACAGAGAGAGAAAATGCTGAAAAGGCTCTTTCTGAATTCACTGAAAAAAATGTTTCCGGAGGGGGCAGGATAGGAATGCTTTTCTTCGGTATACTGATGCTGCTCCTTGGGCTGGCATCCGGAGGGCTTGGAGTATTTACCATACTCAGGTTACAAAGGTACTACAGCTACGGCTTGATACTTGCGGCGGCCGGGGGAATAGCCTTCCTGATAGGACTTATACTTCTGATCGTCAGAAGTGCCGGTATCGGTAAAAATAAAAAGACCTTTGCCGCTCTCCAGGATGCGGTAACTGAGAAGAGGAAGGCCTACGAGGCAGCTGCCGAAAAGGAAGGAGAGATAAAGCAGGAAATAGACCGCTTAAGCCGCGAATATGAGGATCCCGAGAGACTCCGTCAGGAGATTGACAGACTGCAGACCATGGGAAATGAGGATACGGCAAAGCTTGTGGCGATCGAACGCACCATGAGGATATTGGGAGAGGCGAGGCAGAGTCTTTCCGGACACTATATGGACCGTTTAAGGGATAATTTCATGAAGTACCTTAATAAGGCGGGATTCGGAGAGAACGGCGCTGTGATGGACAGCGATTTCAATATCAGCGTGGAAAGTCATGGAAATATGCATTCCATCCTGTCGGAAAGCAGCGGTATAAAGGATCTTATCAACTTAAGCGCCAGGTTCGCATTGATAGACGCGCTGTTTGAGAATGACAAGCCCTGTGTTATACTTGATGATGTCATGAACAATCTGGACGAGGAGCGTTTCCGCAATGCCATGGATATGACAGAGGAATTCGCTTCGGAATATCAGGTGATCTATCTGACATGCAACAGCAGCAGAGTTCCGGCGGGGCTGAATTGAGAATGTTCGCCCCCTCATCCGTCAGCTATGCTGACACCTTCTCCCCCGAGGGAGAAGGCGCAGCTAAACGGAAGCAGCAGAGTTCCGGCGGGGCTCGGATCAGAGGAGCAATGGGGTATGCAGCTCTTTACTGGAAGCATACTCAACATAAAGAAAGGAGAGTTATAGACAAAAAATGGAAACAATGGATGATTACAGGGATGAGCTGGACGAATCCTTAAAGAAGCTGGAAGATGACAATGTCATGGAAGGCAAGGTGGAGGACGAGGAGAGTGCTGAGGAGAACATGGCCTGGGCGCACTGCAAGGAACTCCAGAAGACAAAGGAAGACATAAAGGTCAAGGTGGGAGGCATGGTAAACGGAGGCCTCATTGCCTACATTGACAATATAAGGGGCTTCATACCCGCTTCCCAGATCTCTACGGAATTTGTGGAAAACCTGGAGGAGTGGCTTGGAAAGAGCCTTACCGTCAGGGTAATAACTTGTGACAGCTCAAGGAAGAAGCTTGTACTCTCCGCAAAGGCCATCTTAAGGGAGAAGGAAGAAGAGGAGAAGGAAAAGAGGAGATCCGGCATCACAAAGGGCATGGTACTGGAAGGAAAGGTTGAGAGCATTCAGCCTTACGGTGCTTTTGTGGACCTGGGTGACGGAGTAAGCGGTCTTCTTCACGTATCCCAGATCTCCGAGAAGAGGATAAAGACCCCTGATGAGGTCCTTAAGGTGGGAGACAGCGTAAAGGTCAAGGTCATAAAGACCGAGGACAGAAAGATATCCCTTTCCATGAGGGCATTAAAGGAGGATGAGGAAAAGGCCGAGGCCGAGGAAGTATTCAAGCTTCCCGAGACTGCTCCCGTAACCACCTCCCTTGGAGATCTTCTCAAAGATATAAAGCTGTAACTCATAAGAGCTATTATGTATTTTCATTGATATGATGATACTGTTTCTTTTAATTCTTATACTTACCATTGGAATTCCCCAGAATACATATGCCGCTCCCCCGTTAAGGGAGAACGGCATAGATTATCTTGCGAGATATGAGTCTGTGCAGTACGGAAAAAGCGACGGGCTCATATCTGCAGAGACAAATGCCATTGTCCAGACACCGGATGGATATATCTGGGCCGGAACCTATTCCGGTCTCTACAGATTTGACGGCTCGGTCTTTGAGAGGGTGGCGGCAGATTTCGGCATCAACAGCGTCATGGCTCTCTTTATGGACAGCCGCGGCAGGATGTGGACCGGCACGAATGAATCGGGACTCAGCTGTTATGACCCGAAGGTCAGGCAGATGGTCTTCTACACCATAAAGGACGGCCTTGTCTCAAACAGTGTCCGCTGCATCACAGAGAGCGGAGACGGAGATATCTACGTGGGAACTGTGGAAGGGCTCTCGGTGGTACATGATGACGGAAGCATTGATGACCTGAGCCATGATTCCATAGATACGGGGGTCCGTTCCTTAAGCAGGGCGGGAAATGTGATCGCCGGAGTCACAAACGGAGGAGAACTCTTTGTCATAGAGGACGGCAGGGTGATTCTGGAAACGGAATGTGAAGTCCCCGGCATCGATTATACCTGTGTGGAGCTTAAGGATGAACATACTATCCTTGCAGGTTCCTCCGGAGTATTTATCGATAAACTGCAGCGGTCCGGGACCAAAGTTACTCTGGCTGAACGCTACAACACTACGGACTGCAGCTATTTCAGTTCGATATTCTATGACAGCACCACGGGAGAATACTTCTACGGTGCGGAGAACGGAATGGGAGTCATTGAGGAAGAGAACGGCGCGGTACTGTCCCTTACCCAGGACGGCTTCGAAAGCTCCATCTGTCAGGTGATGAAGGATATGCAGGGGAATATTTGGTTTGTTTCCAATAAACAGGGCATTCTGAAGCTTTCCCCCAATCCCTTTACAGATGTATTCGTGAAGGCGGAAATACCGGAGAGCGTGGTAAACGCTTTGGAACTTTCCGGCAGTGATATCTATATCGGCAAGGATAACGGCTTAAGTGTTGTGGACAGGGACAGCCTGAAGCTAAAGGACTATGATTTTATCTCCAGGTTCGACGGCGTAAGGATAAGGCATATAAACGCCGATTCAAAGGGAAATATCTGGCTCTCCACCTATGGGCAGGAGGGTCTTTACTGCATTGAAAAAGACGGCAGTATAGAGGTCTATAACGAAGGAAAGGGTACCGTAGGAGGAAGGTTCCGCTGTACACTGGAGCTTTCCGACGGACGTATCGTGGCTGCCAGCAACACCGGGATCAGCTTTATAGAGAATGGAGAGGTCACAAAGACCATTGGAAGTGACGACGGTCTGGAGACCCCCCAGGTACTTACCATGGTAGAGGACACGGAGGGGAGGCTCATCCTCGGCAGCGACGGAGGCGGCATCTATATAGTTAAGGACGATAAGGTGGTGGACCGGATCGGGGAAAAAGACGGACTTGACACCCCTGTGGTCTTAAGGATAGTGCCCTATGAAAACGGTTACTTCTATGTCACGAGCAACGCCATATATTATGACGACGGAATAAACAGGATAAGGAAGCTTGAGAATTTCCCCTACAGCAATAATTACGATATCCACATCACGGATGACGGCATGGCCTGGGTTTCATCCAGCGCCGGCATCTTTGTGGTGAAGCTGGAGGATATGATAGCAGACGGAGAGTACAGATACAATCTCCTGGATTATACCAGAGGCTTTAATACCACTCTCACAGCCAATTCCTGGAATCTCCCCCTGGACAGCGAGGATCTGCTTCTTTGCTGCAGCGAC
Organism: uncultured Lachnospiraceae bacterium; assembly: GCA_902797705.1. GTDB lineage: Bacteria > Bacillota > Clostridia > Lachnospirales > Lachnospiraceae > NK4A144. Next base: position 4,246 of record CADBTX010000191.1, read on the forward strand.
GGCATAAGGGAGATAGATACCAATACCTACGATTACGTGGATAAGGACTGTAATATCGACCTTAAGTATATTTACTGCGAGGATAAGGAGATACTGGTGGATGAAAAGGGGGAGTATACCGTTCCTCCCACCACCGGGCGTATACAGATAAAGGCCGCGATCCTGAATTTCACTCTTTCAAATCCCCTTATACATATCTATCTTGAGGGGGCGGATGACGTGGGTATCACTGCCTATCAGAGAAACCTCGAAGATCTGGAATACACCAATCTCCCCTACGGCCATTATGAACTTCATGTACAGATCCTCAATAATTATGACGGCGCCGTTCTGAGGGATGAGGTATTCCATATCCATAAGAAACCAAGGGTAGAGGAGCTTCTCTTCGTAAAGATACTAATCGCCGTTCTGGGAGCACTGCTGGTGGGATTCATAGTGTGGAGATTCATGCAGACCACCATCATCCGCAGACAGTATGAGGAGATAAGGGTGGCGAAGGAAGAGGCGGACAGAGCCAACAGCGCGAAATCCCGCTTCCTTGCAAATATGTCCCATGAGATAAGGACTCCCATAAATACCATTATGGGAATGGATGAAATGATACTGAGGGAGGACTCGGAGGGGGTATCCGAAGAGTATGTAAAGAATGTCACCGGCTATGCCTCCGATATTAAAAGGGCTTCCGAACTGCTGCTCGGGCTTGTGAACGATGTTCTGGACCTATCGAAGATCGAGTCGGGAAAGATGAACCTGGTGCCTCAGGATTACGATACCTACGAATTCATCCGTTCCATCACCACCATGATAAGGGTGAGGAGCAATGAAAAGGATCTCTTTTTCGAGACGGACATAGATGAAAAGCTGCCGAAGAAGTTAAGGGGTGACGCGGGAAAGATCAAGCAGGTCGTACTGAACCTCCTCACCAATGCCGTGAAATATACGGAAAAGGGCGGCTTTACCCTTATCATAAAGGTTGAGGAGCTAAAGGAAGAGTCCTGCAGGGTATACTTCGCAGTGAAGGATACAGGCATAGGAATAAAGCCGGAGGACATGGAAAAACTGTTCTCTGCCTTTGAAAGACTGGATGAGGAGCGTAACAGCGCCATACAGGGAACGGGTCTGGGACTTGATATCTCGAGACAGTTCGTGGCGCTTATGGGAGATGAGTTAAGATGCGACAGCGTCTACGGAGAGGGCTCAACCTTCTACTTCAGGACCTGGCAGGAGATGATAGATCCCGAACCCATGGGTAAGTTCAGTGAGAATGAAGGGACATCCGATAAGAACAGATATCTTCCCGAATTCATTGCACCGGAGGGAAAGGTTCTGGTGGTGGATGACAATGAGATGAATCTCCAGGTCATAAAGGGACTGCTGAAGCGGACGAAGCTTAAGCTGTCCACCGCCATGAGCGGGAAGGAGTGCCTGAAAAAGCTTAAGGAAGAGAGCTTCCATCTGGTGCTCCTGGATCACATGATGCCGGAAATGGACGGCCTTCAGACCTGTGCCGAAATAAGGAAGGATTTTCCGGATCTTCCGGTCATAGCCCTTACTGCCAATGCGGCTAACAGCGGCAAGGATTTCTACAGGGAGGCGGGATTCCAGGACTATCTGGCAAAGCCTGTGGAAGCGGATAAGATAGAGAAGACCCTGAAGAAATATCTGCCGGAGGATATACTTATGGAGCCGGATGCCGCGGAAGCCGGTCCGGGAGAGGAAAAGCTTCCGGAAGAGCTGGGGTGGCTTAAGAGTACTGAGGGCATTTCAGTGGATGATGGAATAAAATACTGCGGAGGGGCTGAGTCCTTTATAAGATCCATACAGACCTTTTACGATACCCTTTCTGATAATGCGGAGACCATAGAGAAAGCCTATGAAGAAGAGGACATAGATCTCTATACCGTAAAGGTCCATGCCTTGAAAAGCTCTGCCAGGATCATAGGCGCTTCGGAGCTTTCCGAGAAGGCAAGGCTTTTAGAGGACGCGGGAAAGAGCGGTGACAGGGAGTACATCCATCAGAATACTGCGGAACTGCTGACATTATACAGGGGATACAGTGAGAAGCTTGCTGCCCTTTCGGGGGATGACTCGGGGAAGGAGCCCATGGCCCCTGAGGATATTGAGGACGCCTATTCAGCCATCGGGGAATTTATCCCGGGAATGGACTATGATGCGGTGGAAATGGTATTATCACAGGTAGGGGAATACAGTCTGCCTGAAAAGGATCTTAAGATATTCAAAGAACTGGAGAAGAGATTAAAGGTTCTGGACTGGGATGGAATGGAAGAACTTTTAAGGACCAGGGACGGAGTACAGTAAATGAGCAAAAAGACAGTTTTCATAATCGGACAAAAAGAGAGCTTCATTATCAGGGTGCTGGTAAAGAAGCTTGAGGAAAACGGGATAGAAGCGGCTTTTGTGAAGTCCGCCATAGATACCATCAATGAGTCTCTTGTGGGACATGAAAACGCTCAGCTAGTCCTCTATCTGGATCCTGATGAAAGGATACCCCATGATCTCACGAATTTCTTAAATGACAGGCTGACAGATGAGGGACGGCAGTTCATACTCGTGGGAGACGCGGCGGACACAAGGAAGGTCATAGATAATGTGGCCGGGGATCTCATATATAAGACCTTTAACAGACCCTTAAACAATGATGAATTTGTGAAGACGGTTTCCGAACTCTTTGGGAAGATCGAAGCAGGGGAATACAGGAAGAGCATACTTATTGTGGATGACGATCCCACGTACATGGGGCTTGTCCGGGACTGGCTAAAGGATGAATACAGGGTGGCCATGGCGAATTCCGGCCTGCAGGCCATTAAGTGGCTCGGAAAGAATAAGGTGGATCTTATCCTTCTGGATCATGAGATGCCGGTGACAAGCGGACCCCAGGTGCTGGAGATGCTGAGGAGCGACTCGGATACCAGGTCCATTCCGGTGATCTTCCTTACGGGTAAAGGCGATAAGGAGAGCGTTATGCAGGTCGTGGCATTTAAGCCGGAGGGCTATCTCTTAAAGACCATAGAAAGGAAAGAACTCCTTCTCAATCTCAGGAATTTTTTTAAGACAGGGAAGGTACAGGTTTAAGTTTCCGCGGGAGAAGGTATGGTAAAAAGATCTGTTGATTATTTAAGGCTGCTTTCGGAAAAGTTTCCCAATGCCAGAAAAGCCGGCGCCGAGATAATAAATCTTAAGGCTATATGTGCCCTGCCTAAGGGTACAGAGTACTTTTTTTCGGATCTTCACGGGGAATATGAGAGCTTCGGGCATCTGCTCAGGAGTTCATCCGGAATAATAAGGGCAAAGATCGAAGAGACCTTCGGGAACCTGATGACGGAAGATGATCAGCTTTCCCTTGCAAATCTAATCTATTATCCAAAGCGGGTGCTCTATGAAAAGAGACATGACCATTCCCTCACCGATGAGTGGGTAAAGGTCACGATAAACCGGCTTATTGAGATCTGCAGGGTGGTGTGCTCGAAGTACACCAGATCAAAGGTCAGGAAAAAGATGCCCTCGGATTACGGATATGCCATAGATGAGCTCCTGCACATAGATCCCAATGACTTTGATAAAAAGCTCTATTATCAGGAGATAATAAATGCCATTACGGAGACCGGCGGCGGAGAGGAATTCATCATAGATCTCTGCAAGCTTATCCGGAACCTTACCATAGACAGCCTTCACATCATAGGAGATATCTTTGACAGGGGACCGAGAGCCGATCTTGTCATGGAGGAACTCATGAACTTCCATGATGTGGATATAGAGTGGGGAAACCACGACATCAGCTGGATGGGCGCAGCCTGCGGCAACAAGGCTCTTATAGCGAATGTGCTCCGTATCGCCACCGGATATAATTCCTTTGATGTGCTGGAGGACGGTTACGGCATAAACTTAAGACCTTTGAGCATGTTCGCGGCTGAGATGTACGGGGATGATCCCTGTGAATGCTTTATGCCGAAGATACTGGATGAAAATGAGTTTGATTCCGTGGATCCCCTGCTGGCGGCCAGAATGTGCAAGGCCATAACCATCATACAGCTGAAGCTGGAGGGGCAGCTGATAAAGCGCCATCCCGAGTATGGGCTGGAAGACAGGCTCATGCTTGAAAAGATAGATTACGACAGGGGCACCGTTAATATAGACGGAAGGGAATGGGAGCTTAAGGACAAGCGCTTTGAGACCGTGGATCCCGGGGACCCCTACAGGTTAAGCGATGCCGAAGAACAGCTGATGGAGACCCTCAGGTACTCCTTCAGGCACTCCGGGCTCTTAAGAAAGCACGTGGACTTTCTCTATTCCAACGGCAGCACCTATAAGATCTGCAACGGGAATCTATTGTACCACGGCTGTGTCCCAATGGATGAAAACGGAGAGTTCTTAAGCTTTACCACCGGGGACGGGACCTTTTCCGGAAAAGCCCTTATGGACTATCTGAATGAGAAGATAAGAGACGCCTACTTCCTTGATGAGAGCGATGATCCGGAAAAGAAAAGGGATAACGTGGATCTCATGTGGTATCTCTGGGGAGGCCCGGTATCGCCGCTTTTCGGGAAGAACAAGATCGCGACCTTTGAGCATGTCTTTGTTGATGTAAAAGGAAGGGATGACAATCCCGGCAGGGAGATATATAATCCCTATTACGAGTTCTCAAATGACGAGAAATATGTGGATAAGATCCTTCTGGAATTCGGACTGAGCACAGACTGCAGTCACCATATCATTAACGGACACGTTCCGGTAAGGGTTAATAAAGGCGAGACCCCGGTGAAGGCCGGAGGAAAGCTTTTTGTGATAGACGGAGGACTGTCAAAGGCCTATCATGCCACTACGGGCATTGCGGGCTATACCCTCATCTTTAATTCCCACAGGCTGGCTCTTGCGGAGCATAAGCCCTTTCAGCCAGGAGGAGAGAATACTCCCGGGATCCGGGAGGTAGAGAGGATGCGGGAGAGGATAAGGGTAAAGGACACTGACATCGGTAAGAAGCTGACTGAGGAGATAGAAGATCTGAAGCAGCTGCTGCAGGCCTATCATACAGGTCTGATAAAGGAAAAAAGATAGAAAGA
>CADBTX010000192.1 GCA_902797705.1 uncultured Lachnospiraceae bacterium
ATATATTAAAAAACTGTTAAAAATATAGGTTTAATTATTTCCTATATTATTGTAGAATTACCTTTGTAGTTTAATGTACCAAAGTGTAAAGGAGACATTATGAGTAAAAAAATGACGTTTCGTAAAAAGGGGCTTGCCGTCATTTTGTGCCTTATGATGGGTATCGCTACCATCGCAGGCTGTGGCAAGCAGGAAGAGACTCCCGTAGTCGAAGAAGACGAGGATGCTCTTGAAGTGCCCGAGGTCAAGGGAAAAGAAGAGACCGTAGGTGCTTTCACCCTTCTCGTTCCCAAGGGAATGGAAGCTGAAGAAGGCTCCAGCGAAAGCGTTGTTACCCTTTCCGATGATGACGATGCCAATATCGTCTTCCAGGTAGTTGATAAGGGTGATGCCAAGGATTATGTTAAGGCTCTTAAGGAAGAGGATGACTCTTTTGAAGATGTTTCATTCAGCCTTGACGGAACCAAGTGGACCGGCGCTGCTTACAAGAAAGATTTCGTAGTTTATGCCAAGATTGGCAAGGCAACCGTACTTGCCATCGGCACCGGATATAAGTACACCGATGATATCCCTCTTGCAGTTCTTGCTTCTCTTGAAGTTGAGGACGGTGCAGAGACCGTAGCTATCAGCGGAGCATCATCAGGCAAGGGCGGCACCTTTGTATACGGCGACGGACTTTATACCGTACAGTACTCCGGTGATTACCGTGAGGCAGATCCTTCTTCCGAGTTCGGAGATCTTGTCTCCGCTGACGGAAAGCAGAAGGTTTATATTACCGCAGTAAGTGACTGGAGCGGTCTTGATGATCTTGAAAATGAGATCATGTATTATGATTATGAGCTTGAGGAGTTCACCGTTGACGGTAAGGATGCATATCTCTTCACTTACGAAGATTATTTCGGAGATATCACCGCTAATTTCGTTATTCCTCTTGATTACGTTTATTCGAACCAGTCACAGCAGATGGTAGCGGTTCAGATCTATACCAGCGGTTCTACCGTTGAAGAGGCTGCTTCCGATGCTTTCCTTGAGCTTGTAAAGAGCGTAGATATTGATGATGAAGCTTGCACCTATGAAGGCCCCGGATCATCATCCGGCACTGTTTCCGGAGACTGGGCTGAGTACTGGGAGAGAGGCTGGTACGGCTTCTGGATCGTAAGTGATGCATGCTCCGATTATGAGAGCAATATCGGATATGCTTATGACTGCCTTGCAACCTTCGAATGTGACGGCGATGAAGTTCATATGCAGGTTGTTGATGCAAAGAGCGATAAGGGCACCCTTGATGTAGATGTTTACTTCGATCATTATACAGACAACACCGTATCAGGATGGCTCATCTCCAACGACGGACAGATCCTCGGATATGACATCGGATACTATGATACTTACATCGATCCCGAATCCGATTCAGAGCTTCTTGACGATTACATTTCAATGTATGTATCTCTTTACGATACAGACGGTACCTGGGTACTTGATATCAGCTTCTTCCTTCGTCCTTGGGGCGCTGATTTCTCGGATTTCGATTATGTAGATGAAGCTGATCTTCCCTACATGTGCGTAAACTGGACACCCGTACACGCTGACATGTATCCTTTCAACTATGACAGCTGGTATGTGAACATTATGGATGATCCTTTCCCCGGTCTTGATGCGATCATCGGTCAGACCGTAGACTGATCCGAAAACAAATGATACAGAAAACTCCCGGTCATATGACCGGGAGTTTTGTGGCTGTCATGTCGGTTGTTAATGTCGGATCACCGCGGCCGGGATGATCACGTGATCATGCCCAGGGATCGGATGCTTTGGGCTGTCTGATATCCGCAAGGAGCATCTGCTCCCAGAGGAACCATTTGCCGTCGCTCCCGCGTTTTCTTAATGTTATGGGGCGCTCGGTATCTGCACCGCCGCTCCTGATATAGAGCTTCGCATATCCGTCGTTGTCATATGAATACGGATTGGAGAAAACTTCAATGGTAAGGGGCTCCGAAGGTGTGTAGTTATTGTCGGGCGTTGCACCCTTGAAATATGAAAGAGGGACATAGGTCTTGCCGTCCATGAAGCGGTCCTTGAGGAACTGCAGGTCCATGGGGCTCAGAGGCTGGGGGCCTTTCAGGAAATTGAGCATCTCGACTCCGGCATCCTTGTTTACCGCATACGCGCAGAGTGCACATACCGTAAGTGCAGCGGTCTTAAAAGGCGTGTCCATGGAAGCCTCGGGCAGTGCCTGAAGTTCGGAAACGTTTGCGGGGATATCTCCGAATGTGAAACTCTCGGTCTGCTTTCCCGCAGCATTAGCTGCTCCGCGGACTGCACCACCGACTGCGTTTCCTATTTCCTGAGCGGTTTTGTTTTTGATCTGATCCAATAATCCCATAGTATCTCCTTTCACTATATGATCCCTTTGATCAAATTTTTATTCTCATACATTTTATCATCAGCGCGTTTGGTGATATCCTGTACCGATTCGTCCGATGACGGATCGTATTCGGATATTCCGCATGCGATGGAAATAAAATCATCCGGAAGAGGGAGTTCCCGGGTATAGGGGCTCAGCGAATCTGCCAGTTCCCCACGGAGCTTTTCCCTGTTTTTATAATCATTATCGGTAAGGACGGCAATGAACTCGTCTCCGCCGACTCTGTATACGGGACTGTGTTTGAAGATGTTACATATCAGCCTGCATGCACGTATAAGATATGCATCACCGGCTTCGTGTCCGTTCATATCATTGACGAGCTTCAGATTGTTGACATCGAACATGGCTATGGCAAAGCGGTAATCTTCACCCGAATTGATCTTGGACTGAAGGAAGTTCTCCTTATCCTCGAAGGCTCTCCTGTTGCTGACATTGGTCAGAGGATCGCGCTTCATGATATCCAGAAGTCTCTTGTTGATCATATCAAGGCTTATCGCACGGCGGAATTTATCCATTACGAGACCGAGCCTGTTCTGATACGAATGAAGATCGCGGTTAAGAACTCTTTCTATGCAGTCTCTGAATACGATATATCCGAATGCATCTGCGCCTTCGTGAAGGGCAAGCAGGATATACAGGTGGTTTTTGTCATTGGGATCGTATCCCGGAACAAGAGATCTTGAAGGGAACTGATTCTCTGTGAACTCTTTACCGTTTTCCATGGAATAGAGTATGTCCATGTTCGGGCTGTAGCCCTCCTTGGTAAGGGTGATCGCCGTATCATTTAATGAAAGGCTGAAATTAGGCTCCAGAAGGACATGGAACGAGTCACCTTCGATAAAATGATCCCTGAGCAGCAGATCGTGAAGACGCGATCTGAATTCTTCGAAGGATATGCTTGTGAGGACCGTGGAATCCATCACATTGAGCTTTATATTGAAATATGTCTGGTCGGATCTTTTGGTGAATTCATTTCTTCCCATAAGCCTTCTGGCAGCGTCACTGTTTCCCGATTCCATACAGTTACAGCTTTCGCCGGGCACGAATTCACCGGGCACGATGACTTCGGATGAGCAGTCTTTTCCGGTGAAGAGTGTTTTCCACATATCTCCGCACGCCTGTCCCATTTTCACGAAGCACTGGTCAACCGATGCGATCGAAGGGTAGAATATCCGGCTTCCCTCTATATGGTCGAAACCTGTCACCAGTACCTTTTCCGGAACGGAAATGCCGTTTTTGTCCAGAGAAATGCAGGCCTCCATGGCCAGGCCGTCATTGGCGCAGATGAATGCATCCGGAAGAGCTTTTCCGGAAGAACAGAATTCATTGATATACCTTGAAACTGCGGCGTTTTCCCATTTTGTATAGAAAACATCGAGAAGGGCATCATCATCACCCTTATCATGGAGGTAATCCCTTACGGCTTTCAGTCTGAGTTCGGAATCGAGGGAATCGGCAGATCCTGCCAGAAAGATGATCTTCCGGGCATCGTGTTCTTCACACAGATGCCTGCACATATCTATGGTTGCGGCGTAATTGTCGGAACCGATGTGATAGGTATCATCGAACCTGGCTCCCTGTACTATGACCGGTATGCCTGCGGTCTTGCACCTGTCTATTATCGCTTCGGATTCGCCGCTGAAATAAAGACCGCTTCCGAAGATCACGGCACCGTCGAAGTCCCTCATGTCGGGGAGTCTGAATATATTAAGGTCGCCCTGTCTGTTTTCGGGTCTGTCGGAGTACATGGCATACCCGAGGAACAGAAAGATATCTGCCTTACCGGCACGAAGAGATTCTTCCATTCCCGACAGAAATTGTGATAATATTTCACAGCACCATCCGGTTGAAAAGACCGCGATCTTTTTCTTCATATGCGCTCCTTGCAAAGTGCGATATACATATCTATTATAGCACATATTCCTTCTTCTGCCCTTGGGGATGGATGATTTGGGAAGCGGAAAGTGACAGGAAAGCGGACATTTTCATTCTGTGGGACGAATACTTTAGGAATTGCACGGAAAAGTGTATAATAGACAGGTTGGATTAATGGGGGAATTCCTTTATGGACTACAGACAGTATCTAATCGAATATTGGGATGCGATAGATAAGGCAAATGCCGCAGACTATCCTAACGGGGTTGATCCGGAAGGATACAGATGTGAGAAGCACATTGCATATATGGGGGATTACGATCCCGCACATATGCTGAATCTGTACTATCCCGCGGATTTTTGCGGAAAAGAAGGAAGCCTGCCTTCCATAATCTATATCCACGGCGGCGGGTGGATGTACGGATCCGCAGATATATCGGACAGATATCTGGGATATCTGGCGAGCCGCGGATTTGCGGTGATGGCTATGAACTACCGGCTTCTCCAGCAGGGCGATCTTCAGGAGATGATGTCGGATATATCCGGAGCAATGGACTGGCTGGGAAAATACGGTCCCGTCAGGGGATTCGATCTTTCGAGGGTGCTGGTATGCGGAGATTCCGCCGGCGGACACCTTTCCATCCTTACCACATGTCTTTCGAGGAGCGAAGAACTCAGGAAGATTTATAATGTCGGCAAATTTCCTTTTGAGATAAGTGCCGTGTCGGTAAGCAGCCCGGTTGCCGAAACCGGCAGGCTTTACATCGCAGCTTCGGAGGATACGGAACTCGGAAAGGGAACCGCTGCGGCTTACGTGGATATGATGCTCGGAAAGCAGGGATTGAGCGCACCCTGGAAAGGCCATATGGCCGCTTCGGAGATCATTCCCGGCATTAAGATGCCCCCTGTCCATATAATCGATTCCGAAAATGACGCACTTGCCGCTCATACCGGATATCTGAGGGAAGTTCTGGATTCAAACGGCATTCCTTACGAACTCTTTTACAAGAGCAAGGAGGAGGGAATCCATCTTCTCCATGTTTTCAATATCAGTCACTGGGAATGGCATGAGAGCATAGAAGCCAATGAGAGCATGCTCGCATTCTTCCGTAAGGTCATAGAGGACTGAAGCATTAACGAATCGTATGAAGGAAAAAGTCTTAAAAATCACATTATCGGTACTGGGCATCCTGCTCATGTTCGTCACGATCCTGCTTTCCGCCGGCATCCTGTGGATGTACGCGATATGGGGAAGAAATCTTACCATCAATGATTTCCTTTTTCAGGTGGGAACTCTTGACGGAACCGGTTCCGAGATGGTGGTCAAGTTTATACTCTTTGCACTCCTTCCGTCTCTTTTGCTTACGGCAGGACTGGTCTTTTTAATATTTTTCCTCAAAAAGAAAGACATTTATGAACCTTTCATGGGAAAGATCATGGTCGGCGCATGCGGGCTTGTTTTCTGGTGTGTTCTGATCTTTGCCGTAAAGTGGCTAAAGGTTGATGATTATTTCGGGTTTGCCGGATTCAGGGCTTCTGCAGAGGCGGCATATGTTCCTCCCGAGATAGTCACAATTTATCCGGTTCAGGTCACGCAGACAGGTTCCGGAGAAAATGAAGAACCCGGTGAGTGGGATTATCTCCAGAATTTTCTTGCAAGCGAGATGACACCCTGGGAGAAAGGCGATTCCAGGGATTTCGTGGAAAGCTATTATATCGATCCGTCGACGGTGGATCTTGTCTTTCCCGAAAAAAAGAGAAATCTCATCTTTATATATCTTGAATCGATGGAA
>CADBTX010000193.1 GCA_902797705.1 uncultured Lachnospiraceae bacterium
AACAACAAAGCCGGCTGAAGCGCCGGCTGTTTTTTCTATATGGGGTGAAAATCATCAGATTATGGCTTCCACGTAGAGTCCGTGTTCGTGGGAGAGATCCACGTAGTGATTACCGCACTGCACCATGGGCTTACTGAGATCCATCTTGTTAATAAGGACGATATCGCCTTCCATTCCGTTTGAAAGCCTTACCCGGTTATGCATATAGGTGTTTACTATGTATCCCAGGAATATGAGTATGTACTCGGGGTCATACTTCTGTAGCCCTTCCGATTCGAAGATGCTTATCACCTGGAAGGGACAAAGGGGACCTCTGTAAACTCTGGCGCTGGTCATGGCGTCATATACGTCCGCAATGGAGACTATCCTTGCGAAGCGGTCTATCCTGTTGGTCTTTAAGCCGAAGGGATAGCCGGAACCGTCGCAACGCTCGTGATGCATAAGGGCTGCGTTTTTTATATGGTCGTCGATATCCAGTTCTTTGATGGCGTTGTAGCCTTCAAGGGAATGGGTCTTTATGATATCATATTCCTCTGTGGTGAGTTTTGCCGGCTTGGTTATGATCCTTTCCGGGATCATCAGCTTGCCAATGTCGTGAAGCAGGCCGCAGAGAGTAAGGGTCTTGATATCCTCTTCGTTCATCTTTATCCAGGAACCGAAGACGTTGCAGATAAGAGCAACATTCAGACAGTGGGCATAGGTGGGATCGTCATACATCCGCATATTGTGGAGCATGTCAAAGATGTGGATACCGCTGGAATTCTCGGCCATGAGCCTGCTCGGCTCTTCCAGAAGGGCGTCCGTATCCATCACGTTCCTTGTGATGATGTCATTGACGGAACCCTTGAATTCCTCGATCTCTTCCTCGTATTTTTTCTTGAACCTACGGTATTCTTCGCTGGATCTGATTCGTTCGGAATAACTGGGAGTGGGCAGCGTTTCCTGAGTATCGGGATTCAAGCTGCTTTCTTTGATATTGACAGAAGAGATGGAATAGAACTCCAATTTGGTTATGGCCTTATCGTTTAAGACCATATCCTTGGGGAGTATAAGCTGATTATTGAATGAAAAAACATCTTCCGCGGTGATCATTCCCGGTATCAGTTCTTTCGTTGATAACTTGGGCATTGCCGGCTCCTTCTCTCCTTTCTCTTTTCACTCAGTAAGTATATGATATAAACGGTAAAAACGCAAACCCAAAACTTGCGGAAGTTATCATAAACAGATATACTATTATGGATGTTATACCGTCATGAACTGAAATATCAGATATCCGAGAGAGAGGCAGACCTTGTAAGGCGCAGATTGAGCGAGTGCATGGAGATCGACAGGCACGCCGCGGGAGGAAGCTACCTGATAAGGAGCCTGTATTTTGATGATATCTGGGACAGCGCATACAGAGACAAACAGGCGGGCACTGTTTCAAGGAAGAAGTACCGGATAAGGATCTACAATAATTCCGATGATCATATCAGCCTTGAGTGCAAGTCGAAACGGGGAAGTTATATCCTTAAAAGGTCTGCCCTTATAGACAGGGATGAGCTTTTCAGGATACTAAAAGGTGATCACGGCTTTCTCCTTGAAAGGGAGGAAGAGGTTCTTCATGAATTCTATACAGCCTGTGTCTCGGAGGGCTTAAGGCCTTCAGTCATCGTTGATTATGACAGAACTCCCTTTGTCTACGGACCCGGAACGGTGCGTATCACTTTTGATGAGCATGTCCGCGCGGGTTTTTTGAGTTTTGATCTTTTTGACAGCACCATTCCCATGTTCGAGACCTTTGAACCCGGAAAGCTCATCATGGAAGTGAAATACACCGAATACCTTCCGGATGAGATCAGGGATCTTCTGGAGCCGGCCTCCTCCATCCAGATGTCGGCGTCGAAATTCGTTCTGTGCTCGGACAGGATGAGGGATATTCGGGGATTAGAGAGGATAGTGTAAATGAGCGTAAGAGCTATGATAAAAAAATCCATACTTGAGTCTGATATGTACAATCAGTCAATATCCTTAAGTACGGTGATCACCATTGTGGTGGATATGCTTCTGGCACTGGTGATAGGCATATTGATCTATGAGATCTACAAGCGCTATTTTACCGGAGTCGTCTACAGCAGGAGCTTTGCCCTCACGCTTATAGGAATGACAGTACTGACCTGTATGGTGACTCTCGCGATAAGCACCAATATCGTCATCTCCCTTGGTATGGTGGGTGCTCTCTCCATCGTCAGGTACAGGACAGCGGTGAAGGAGCCTATGGATATAATGTACCTGTTCTGGGCTATAACCATGGGGATCACTATCGGAGCCAGTATGTATCTTCTGGCGGCAGCGGGAATGCTCTTCATGCTCCTTATCGTGGCTGTTATGTACAGAAAGACCGAGAAGGCGCGGGCGTATGTGATGATATTCCACGGTGACGGCGAGGCGGAAGGAAAGGTGCTTGAGATCCTGAAGGATGTGCCTCACGCTGTTAAGAGCAGGATATCAAGGGGGGATGACAACGAGGTGTCCGTAACCCTTGATCTCGGAGAAAAAGAAATCGGAATAGCTGACAAAGTCAGGGCCCTTGAAGGCGTAAGGGATGTGACCCTTATAGCGTATAACGGGGAATATCATTCATAGGGGAATAATGCAGGGTCATAGGGGATGAACGAAGAAGCCCTATGGCATGGAAAGGAGATAATATATGCAGGATTTAGGAAATACCCAGATGTTTAAGGTTGAGAAGGAGCCTGAAACAGGGGTGAAGGTGGTTTTGTCCACGGTGTATGAAGCCCTTACGGAAAAGGGATACAATCCCATAAGCCAGATCGTGGGATATATAATGTCCGGGGACCCGACCTACATCACAAGCCATAACAATGCCAGAAGCCTTATCATGAAGGTGGAGAGGGATGAGCTTGTAGAGGAACTCCTGAAGCAGTATATAAAGAGCAGCGGATGGGATAAGGATTGAAATATCTGGGACTTGACTACGGCTCAAAGACAGTGGGCGTAGCGGTGACAGATGCCACCGGAACCGTTATCAGGGAAGTGGAGATCATCCGGAGACAGAAGGAAAAGATGCTCCGGAGGACCTGCGCGCGTATTGAAGAGATAGTCTCTGTGGAAAAGGCGGAGATCATCGTGATAGGCCTTCCCCTGAATATGGACGGCAGCGAAGGAGAAAGGGCGGAAAAAGCCCGGATATTCGGTGAGATGGTGGCGAGACGCACGGGACTTCCGGTAAGGTTTCAGGATGAGAGACTGACTACTGTGGAAGCCTCTGAGATAATGGATGAGAACGGTATAAGGAAAGAAGAGGACAGGAAGGCGCACGTTGACAGCGTAGCGGCAGCCGTGATCCTCGGAGATTTCCTTAACAGCGGAAAGGACCGCTTATAAAATGGACAGTGTTGTATTTACACAGGAAGACGGACAAGAGATCGAGTACTACGTGCTTGCAGAAGCAAAGGTCGGACAGAACTTCTATCTTCTCTGCACAGAGGAAGAAGAAGGAGACGCTGAGGCTTTTGTTTTAAGGGCCATGATGGATGAGGAGGATGAAGAGAGCGTCCTCTACGAGACCGTGGAAGATGAAAAGGAGCTTGAAAAAGCCGTGGAAGCATTCAGTGAGATACTTGATGATGTGGACATAGAAGTCTGATGTGTTTATGCTGCACTCTCCGGATAATCAATGGAGGTAATTTTTGAAGAAGTACAAAAACGCATCGGGCTCCAGGCTGAAGATCATCGCTCTCGGCGGTCTTGAGCAGATAGGCCTGAACATTACTGCCTTCGAATACGAAGACAGTATTATTGTGGTGGACTGCGGTATCGCATTCCCCGAGGATGACATGCTGGGAATAGATCTGTGTATTCCCGATGTCACATATCTGAAGGAAAACATTGACAAGGTAAAGGGATTTATCATAACCCACGGACACGAGGACCATATAGGAGCGCTTCCCTACGTGCTTAAGGAAGTGAACGCCCCGATCTATTCCACAAAGCTGACCATCGCACTTATCGAGCACAAGCTGGAGGAACATGGTCTTCTGGACAGTGTGAGGAGAAAGGTGGTCAAACACGGACAGTCCATAAATCTGGGGCAGTTCCGTATCGAATTCATAAAGACCAACCACTCCATCGCTGACGCTTCCGCTCTGGCCATCTATTCGCCGGCGGGGATAGTGGTGCACACCGGAGATTTCAAGGTGGATTACACCCCGGTGTTCGGAGATGCCATTGATCTCCAGAGATTTGGTGAGATCGGGAAAAAGGGAGTTCTTGCCCTCATGTGCGACAGCACCAATGCGGAGAGAGAGGGCTTTACAAAGTCGGAACGCACCATTGGCGCGGTTTTTGACGGACTCTTTGATACGCACAGGAAGGGCAGGATAATAATCGCCACCTTTGCTTCCAACGTGGACAGGGTCCAGCAGATAATCAATACCGCTTATAAGTACGGCAGAAAGGTCATCGTGGAAGGACGTTCCATGGTGAATATCATAAATACCGCTCAGGAGCTGGGTTACATCAGGATCCCTGAGAATACACTGATAGATATCGACAGGATGAAGGATTATCCCGACACCCAGGTGGTGCTCGTGACCACGGGAAGCCAGGGGGAATCCATGGCGGCCCTTTCCCGCATGGCAATGAACATGCATAAGAAGGTCAGCATAAAGCCCAATGATACCATAATCTTTTCATCCACTCCCATACCGGGAAATGAGAAGTCGGTTTCAAGGATCATAAACGAACTGGAGTCCAAGGGCGCGGACGTAATCTTCCAGGACGCCCATGTTTCGGGGCATGCATGCAGGGAGGAGATAAAACTGGTATACTCCCTTGTGAAACCCAGGTACTCCATTCCGGTCCACGGTGAATACAGGCACCGTCACGCCCAGGCCCATATTGCGGAGGAGCTGGGATACGATCATGAGCACATCCTGATGATACATTCGGGAGATGTGCTGGAGCTTTCCGACGAGGGAGCCCACGTCGCCGGTCATGTCCATACGGGCGCGGTGTTTGTGGACGGCCTGGGAGTCGGAGATGTGGGAAATGTGGTGCTGAGGGACAGACAGCATCTCGCTGAAGACGGCATAGTGATCATTGTCCTGACCCTCGAAAAGGGGACGGGACAGGTTCTGGCGGGGCCGGATATCATTTCCAGAGGCTTCGTTTATGTAAGAGAGTCGGATGCCCTTCTGGAGGATTCCACAGAAGTGCTGGAGGAATCACTGGACAGCCTCATAGAGAGAGGGATCAGTGACTGGGGCAGGATCAAGAACACCCTGAAGGACGACCTGTCTGACTATCTCTGGAAGAAGACAAAGAGAAGGCCCATGATCCTTCCCATCATTATGGAGGTATGATGGATGCAAGATTGTACGACGATGTCCTTAACTTTACGGAGTGCATAAAGGACACGCCGGAATACAGGGAGTATCAGGAAAAAAAGAGGATCATTAAAGAACATCCCGAACTCATGGAAAAGGCGGAGGACCTCATGAAGAGAAATATGGAGGTCAATGCCGGCTTTGAGGAGGGCAGGGGAACCCTTGATGACCTGAAGAGATTTGCCGACGAAAATGAGGAAATATTCATGGAGCCGGTGATAAACGAATATCTGATCGCAGAGTCGGCCTTCTGCAGGATGATGCGGGAGATACTCGTTATGACCATGGAAAGGATAGATCTGTAGTTTGAAGGTCAGGAATTTATTTGTTAATATTGCAGCCATGCTGGTACGTATCTTTATCGTGCTGGTTCTTGTGTCCTTTATCTACAGACTGGGCTTTATCGCCCATGATTTCGGGTACAGGGTATTTGCCGAAGGACCGGTATCGGAGGAACCGGGAAGGGATATAGATGTCACCATCCCAATGGGGTCTTCCGCCATGGATATCGGAGAGATACTTGAGAATGCCGGGCTGATAAAGGATAAGAAGCTGTTTTTCGTGCAGGAGAGGCTTTCGGAGTATCACGGAAAGCTTTCGCCCGGGCACTATGTGCTGAACACCTCGCAGACAGCCAGGGATATGATGGCTGTGATGGCGGAGGACGATGAGGATCCCACCGAAGAGGAAGAGGAAGACCGGGATTAGCCATGCTCGGAAATGAGAGACTTACGGGGTATATCGATTCCCTGTATAAAGGAAATACGGAATTTCTGGACCGGCTGGAAAAGGAGGCTCTGTCCCGGCGCATCCCCATCATAAGAAAGGAAACACAGGCACTTTTAAGATTTCTCCTTAGACTCCGTAAGCCCGGAAGGATCCTTGAGATCGGTACCGCAGTGGGATTTTCCGCCATACTTATGGCTGAGTATTCCGAAGACCATTGCAGGATAAGTACCATAGAGAATTACGAAAAAAGGATACCTGTTGCAAGGAAGAATATAGAGGAGTCGGGTCATGCAGAAAAGATCCGTCTTCTTGCTGGAAATGCGGAGGACATACTTCCGACTCTCCGGGAAGGATTTGATATGATATTTATCGATGCGGCGAAGGCGCAGTATCCTTTCTACCTGAAGGAGGCTGAAAGGCTTCTGGATGAGGGAGGGCTCATCGCCGCCGATAACTGTCTGCAGGACGGGGATATACTGGAATCCAGATATGCGGTGGAGCGAAGGAACCGCACCATTCATAAAAGGATGCGGGAGTTCCTCCATGAGATATCCGTGTCGGAAGTATTCACTTCCGTTGTCCTGCCCATAGGGGACGGCGTTACGCTGGCAGTAAAGAATAATGGATAAGAAACCTGAACTTCTGATACCCGCCAAGGGACCGGAAGAATTCAATACAGCCGTAAATTTCGGCGCTGATGCGGTATATGCCGGCGGAGAGACCATGAGCTTAAGGGCCGGAGCCCGGAATTTCAGCGACGAGGAGCTTGCGGGATCCGTAGCCTATGCCCATGAAAATGGGGTAAGGGTCTATGTCACCGCAAATATATTTGCCCATAACGGGGATCTGAAGGAGGCGGAGGACTATTTCCGGAGGCTTAGGGAAATAAGACCGGACGCCATATTGATCGCTGATCCCGGCTTATTCTCTCTTGCAAGGGAGCTCTGCCCTGAAATAGATCTGCATATCAGCACCCAGGCCAATAATACTAATTTCAGGACCGTCCGCTTCTGGATGGATCAGGGGGCCAAAAGGGTGGTGACCGCAAGGGAACTGTCCTTGACGGAGATAAGGGAGATAAGAGACAATATCCCCGAAGAAATGGAACTGGAGTCCTTTGTTCACGGAGCCATGTGCATTTCCTACTCCGGGCGCTGCCTTTTGTCCAATTACTTTACGGGAAGGGACGCAAACCACGGAGAGTGTACGCATCCCTGCAGGTGGCAGTACGCGGTGGCCGAGATGACGAGGCCCGGTCAGTATCTTCCCATCGAGGAAAACGACCGCGGCACCTATATTTTTAATTCCAGGGATCTCTGCATGGTGGATCACATCCCGGATCTTGTTAATGCGGGGATTGACAGCCTTAAGGTGGAGGGAAGGATGAAGACCGCCCTCTACGTGGCGGTGACAGCCCGGACTTACAGAAAGGCCATTGACGACTATTTCGAGTCGCCGGAAAAGTATGAGAAGAATCTCCCTCTTTACAGGGAAGAGATAAAGAAATGCACCACCCGGGATTTTTGTACCGGTTTCTATTACGGCAAGCCGGACGAGGGATCCCAGATCTACGGCAATAATACCTATACTCAGGAGTATATCTACCTGGGGCAGGTGGAGGATGTTAAAGAGGGCAGAGCCCTTATGCATCAGAAGAATAAGTTCGTAAAAGGGGATCGGGTGGAGATCATGAAAAAGGGCTTTGTAAATACAGACGCCGAGGTCGTGTCCATCTATTCACCCGAAAGGGGAGAGGTGGAGAGTGCGCCCCATCCCAAGGAGGAGATAGAAGTCAGGTTTTCCGTTCTTCCGGAAAAGGGAGATCTTATAAGGAAAAGGCCTGAAGTTTAAGGATAGAAGATGAAGCTTTTAAGTGTAGTAGTTCCCTGCTGGAACGAAGAAGAGGTCATTCCCTTCTTCTATGAGGAAATGAATAAGACCATGGGGGTATTTGAGAAGGAATACCCCGATACCGCTTTTGAACTGATATTTGTGGATGACGGCTCAAAGGACAGGACCCTGAAGCTGATAAAGGAACTGGCCGCTAAGGATGAAAGAGTCCACTATATCTCCTTTTCACGTAATTTCGGAAAGGAAGCGGCGCTGTACGCCGGCTTTTTAAATGCCAAGGGCGATTATGTCGTATGTATGGATGTGGATCTTCAGGATCCCCCCTCGCTTCTTCCCGAGATGTATGAGGCTGTTGTGAAGGAGGGCTATGACTCCGCGGCTACCAGAAGGGTCACGAGAAAGGGTGAGCCCCTTATCCGTTCATTTTTTGCCAGAAGATTCTACAGGCTCATGGATAAGATCTGTGCCACAGAGATAGTTGACGGTGCCAGGGATTACCGCATAATGACCAGGCAGATGACGGATGCGGTGCTTTCCATGGGTGACTACAACCGCTTTACCAAGGGTATCTACGGCTGGGTAGGCTTTAACACAAAGTGGCTGGAATTTGAGAACATCGAGAGGGTTGCGGGAGAGACCAAGTGGTCCTTCTGGAAGCTTCTTATCTACGCTATAGAAGGGATAATCGCTTTCTCCACCTTCCCGCTGGAGATAATATCCTGGATCGGGGGAGCGCTATCCTTTATTTTCCTTATCTTTACGATCGTTGCTGCTGTATTTTACGCAGGAGGCACCTGGGGATCGGTTCCCTTTATTGCGGGAGTTATCGCTCTTTTCTCATCCTTCAATCTTTTCGCGATAGGTATAGCTGCCTGGTATCTCAGCAAGACCTATCTTGAGACAAAGAACCGTCCCATGTATGTAGCCAAGGAGACAGATCTATGAAGCTCATAATACAGATCCCCTGCCTGAATGAGGCGGATACTCTGGAGATCGCACTGAACGATCTGCCAAAGCATATAGACGGCATAGACGAGATAGAATATCTCATAATAAATGACGGAAGCAGTGACAATACTGTTGAAGTGGCAAAGAACTGGGGCGTGGATCACATCGTGAGCTTCCCCAATAACAAGGGACTTGCCAAGGGCTTTATCGCCGGACTAGACGCCTGCCTGAGAGAAGGGGCGGATATCATCGTAAATACCGATGCGGATAATCAGTACTGCGGCGACGATATTGAGAAGCTGGTACGTCCCATACTTGAGGGAAAGGCGGAGATCGTTATAGGTGAAAGACCCATAGATGACACTCCCGATTTTTCTCCCGTAAAAAAGAAGCTGCAGCACCTGGGATCTCTGGTGGTACGTATTGCCTCCAGTACGGATATACCCGATGCGCCCAGCGGGTTCAGGGCTTTTTCCAGAGAAGCGGCCCTGCACTTAAATGTCATAAATAATTATACCTATACCCTGGAGACCATAGTTCAGGCCGGCAGGAACAGGATGGCCATCACCTCGGTTCCCATAAGGACAAACAGGGAACTCAGGAAGTCCAGGCTCTTTTCCAGCATGAGCGGATACATAAAGAAGTCCGTTCTTACCATAATCAGAGCCTACATGATGTACAGGCCCCTTACCTTTTTCACAGCCATAGGCATGGTGCCCTTTATAGCGGGATTTATCATCATGGTAAGATTCCTGATCTTTTTCATCAAGGGTTCGGGCATGGGACATATCCAGTCCCTTATCCTGGCCAGCACACTTATGATGCTTTCCTTCACCACCTTTATGATGGGATTCCAGGCGGATCTTATGGCCGCCAACCGGAAGATCATGGAAGACGTGCAATACCGCCTGAGACGTTTTGAAGCCGGAGTTGAGACCGATGCCAGAAAAAAAGAACGGGAAAAATAGGATAACTGTTATCGGTCCCGTGTATCCCTTTAAGGGCGGGATCTCCCATTATACGGGACTTCTGGTAAAAAGCCTGAAGGAAAGGGTCTCTGTCAGGACGGTTTCCTATAAGATGCAGTACCCGAAGTTCCTTTTTAAGAAGGAGCAGCGGGACTACGGAAATGACCGTTTCAAAATAGACGATGCCCGCTTTCTCATCAATACCGCCAATCCTTTTAATATCATAAGGACCGCCGGTATCATAAATAAGGAGAAGCCGGAGCTTGTGATAATACAGTGGTGGCACCCGTATTTTGCCCCCTGCTACCGGATACTTACGGCATTTTTGAAAAGTCCGGTGCTTTTTATCTGCCATAATGTGTTCCCCCATGAGCGTTTTATAATGGACAGATTCCTTACAAAGCTGACTCTGAAGAAGGGGGATTTTTTTATTCTCCATTCGGAAAAAGAGGTTAAAGAGCTGAAGTCCATCCTTCCGGAGGCGAAGTACAGGGTGAATATGCATCCCACTTACTCTGCCTTTAAGACCGGGGAAATAAGGGAGAAGAAGGATAGGGAAAAGCGGCTTCTCTTCTTCGGACTGGTGAGGCCCTATAAGGGACTGAAGGTTTTGCTCATGGCCTTAAAAGACCTGCCGGATGTTAAGCTCACGGTGGCGGGTGATTTCGGAGGAACAAGGGAGGAGTATGAGGAACTCCTTTTGAGTAAGGAACTTAAGGACCGGGTCAGGGTCTATGACGGCTATGTGCCGGACAATGAGATACAGGGGTATTTTGAGGACTGCGACGCTGCGGTACTGCCCTATATAGACGCCACCCAGAGCGGCATTGCCCAGGTGGCCTTCGGCTTTGAAAAGCCGGTTATCGCCACAAGGGTGGGAGGACTTCCGGAGGTGGTAAGAGACGGAGAGACCGGCATACTTACCGAGGCCGGAAACGCAGAGGCCTTAAGGGAGGGGATAGAGAGATTTTATGCCCTGATGGACTCCGGTACGGATTTTAAGGCGAATATCAGGAATGATTCCGGGCGCTTCAGCTGGGATCACCTGTCAGACACCATATTTGAGCTTGCTTCGATCAAAGCGGACTGACTTGGAGAGAGCATATGAGAGCAGCACTTATCATATTGAATTACAATGATCACGCCAGAACCCTGGGGCTCCTGCAGAAGGTCAGGGGATACAAGGCGCTTGATCATATCGTTATCGTGGACAACGCTTCCGATGACGGTTCCTTTGAAGTCATGAGCCGGGAGTCGGATGAAAAGGTCCATGTGATCAGCCGTTCCGAAAACGGGGGCTACGCAAAGGGGAATAACAGCGGTGCTCTTTATGCCATAAAGCATTTTTGTCCGGAGGTTCTTTTCTTTGCGAACCCGGATGTGTTTTTTGAGGAGGACACGGTGATCGCCATGAAGAAGGCGCTCTCAGGTAATCCTTCCCTTGGAGGAGTGGCGCCGCTTGTAAAGCAGGGATATAATGTATGGAACCTGCCGGGGTTTGCGGGGGTGCTGGAAAGTCTCTTCCTCATCATGTTTAACCTGGATAAAAAGCGTATCCGTATGAAGCTTGAGAGATCCGGTGATGCCCTTAAGGAAGCAGGCGTGGTAGAGGGCTCCTTTTTTGCCGTTGACGCAGGGAAGTTTAAGGAGATACACGGCTTTGACGAACGCACCTTCCTTTATTCCGAGGAGATAATACTCTCCAGGAGATTTCGTGCCCACGGCTACAGGATGGGTGTCCTTACCGGATACAGATACGATCACCTTCATTCCGCCAGCATCAGGAAGATATACAGATCCAGCAAGGCTAAAGCCTTTCACCATTTCAGGGACAGTTTCAGGATATACAATAAGTATTATCTGAAGACCGGCGCCCTTCAGGATAAGATATTTGATCTTTGCTGGTATCTCGGGTATCTGGAGAGGGTGGTCTATGACCGACTGAAGGAGTTTACATGAGATTTGTAACCCTGTTTTTAAGAATGAAAAATGTGCATCTCCTTAAGGATGTGGGGATGATACCATACATGCTGATGCGGGATTACGGTGTGGACAGCACCATGGTCTGCGTGAAGAATGAGGAAGAGTACTCCTATCTTGATAAGGAAGTGAAGGGGCTTAAGATCCGTTTTCTTCCAAAGGGGAGGCACGGTTCCCTTGCTGAGGGCATCAGATATGTCTGGGACAACGCCCGGGATATCGACGTTCTGAACGTATATCACCTGAACCTGTCGTCCTTCCTTTTTCTCCTGATCTATAAATTCAGGAAGAAGAGAGGAGGTAAAGGTTATCTAAAGCTGGACATGGATCTTAAGGGCTATAAACGGCTCTTTATGCTGAATCCCGTGGGCTTCATAAAGCGCAGGACCATGGATCTGGCGGATGTGGTTAGTGTCGAGACCACGGTACTTTCCGAGAAGCTGAAGAAGAAATACGGCGACAAGGTGATCTACATCCCGAACGGATTTTATGCCGAGGGCAGCGAGAGCGAAAGGGATTTTAACAAGGAGGATATCATCCTGACTGTCGGAAATCTCGGGACCTACGCCAAGGCTACGGATGTGCTCCTCAAGGCTTTTGCGGGGGCAGCGGGCGACAACAACTGGAAGCTCATGCTGGCGGGGCCTGTTGAAAGCAGCTTCAGACCCTATATAAATGATTTTCTGAAAAAACATGATTATCTTAAGGGAAGGATAATCTTTACGGGAGAGGTGAGAGACAAGGCGAGATTAAAGGAGTACTACCGCAGGGCAAAGATCTTCGTTCTGCCATCCAGAAGCGAGAGCTTCGGGATAGTGCTTCTGGAAGCCGCGTCAAACGGAGATTTCCTTGTTACCACCACCGGGGTTCCGGCGGGACGGGATATCTACAATGACGGGAAATTCGGCTTCATCGTTCCGCCCGATGATGTGGCCATGCTCTCCGATGCCTTCCTCAGGCTTATGAATTCCCACGCCGACTGGGGAAGCAGGGCTGCGGAGATAGCGGATTACGCCTGGCATGATTTCCGCTGGGAGCCCATAGTGGCAAAACTCCATGAGGTACTAAAAGCTTGATAACCATCATCACTGTCTGCTTCAATGAGGAAAATCGCATAGATGAGACCATCCGCTCCGTTTATGAGCAGAGCTATACCGACATGGAGTATATAGTAAAGGAGGGAGCCTCTGCTGACGGTACTCTGGACAGGGTGATGAAATGGGAAGAGGCCTTCAGCAAAAAAGGGATCCCCTTCAAGGTGATATCCGGTTCTGATAAGGGGATCTATGATGCCATGAATCAGGCGGTTCAGGCGGCAGAAGGGACCTTTGTGAATTTCATGAACGGAGGGGACTCTTTCCTTACTCCGGATGTGCTTTGGAAGATATTTAAGGACAGGGACTTAAGCTCTGTAGATCTGCTCTACGGCGATACGGTGGAGGAGGAATTCGGAGAACTCCATTATTTCAGAAAGTGTCCAGGGCTTATCACGGAGCGCATGCCCTTTTCCCATCAGAGTGTTTTCGTCCGGAGGGAGCTTCTCTTAAAGCATCCCTTCAGGATGGAATTCAGCATAGCCGCAGACTATGACTTTTTACTCACCCTTCACGAAAAGGGATGTGTTTTTAAGGACAGCGGGGTGGCGGTGGCCAGGGTAAGTAAGGACGGCACCTCGTCAGTCAGATTAAAGGATACCTATCTGGAGACCCTGAAGCTAAGAAGGAGTCATTCCCTGCCGGTGCCGGAGGGGGCTTCACTCAGAAAGAAATTGTTTATCCTTGATCTCAAACAGTTTGGCATGGATCATTTTCCAAAGGCCCTGAAATACCTGATAAGAAA
Organism: uncultured Lachnospiraceae bacterium; assembly: GCA_902797705.1. Lineage (GTDB taxonomy): Bacteria > Bacillota > Clostridia > Lachnospirales > Lachnospiraceae > NK4A144. Next base: position 13,706 of record CADBTX010000193.1, read on the forward strand.
GGTCCAGAGAAAGCTCCGGGGACAGAAGAGATATGATGTTCAGAATACTTAGATCCATGGCCCAGAGTATCTACAGGTTTTTTTTCTATCCTGTAAAGCGTTTCCTGCTGGGCTGCAGCACAAAGAGCATTTTCCTGAAGGGCTCATACATTTCAAAGGATACCCTCATAGAGGGCAGAAATTATCTTGGAAAGAATACGGCCCTTTACGGCTGCCGTCTGGGGTACGGTTCCTATATCAATAATGAGGGGGATTTCTCTCATGCGGATATAGGCTGCTATACCTCCATTGGCGCCAATGTGAAGACGGCGGTGGGCGGGCATCCCCTAAACGGTTACTGTGCCCTTCATCCCGGTTTTACTGATCCGAAGAAAACCTTTGGCTTCAGTTATGTTAAAGAGAAGGTGTATGAGGACGATACCGCCAGGATCTCCATTGGCAGTGATGTCTGGATAGGAAATAATGTGGTGATCCTTGACGGGGCGAAGATCGGAGACGGAGCCGTGGTGGGAGCCGGGGCCGTAGTAAAGGGCACGCTTCCCCCCTACAGCATAAATGTGGGGGTTCCG
>CADBTX010000194.1 GCA_902797705.1 uncultured Lachnospiraceae bacterium
CCATGGGGGAAGGCTTAACTTAATGGCATTAGCGCGGCTGCCATCGGTAAGGTGTCAGCGAAGCTGACGGATGAGGGTAAAAGGCGCGACGGATGAGGGTAAAAGGCTCTGACAGATGAGGGGCAAAATAAATAATAGGAGAGCATATGAAAAATAAAATTCTGCAGGTCATCGCACTGACTATATTGACCGCCGCACTTATTTCCGGCTGCGGCGGAAAGAAGGCGGATGTCCCCGCCACCTCGGAGGAGGGGATCTTAAAGGTGGGGATCGTTGACGGACATGACAGGTTCGCAAAGAACGAAGCGGGAGCTCCCGTGGGGATAGAGGCGGATCTGGCGAAAAAGATCTCCGAGGCAGGGGGCTATGCCATCCAGCTATCCATGGTGGAGAGCAGTGATGTTCTCCTTTCGGGTATGCTTAACGGGGAGTACGACCTGGGATTCGGAAGGATAACTGATAAAGATCAGAGGATAGGAGATATGACTCTCTCCATTCCCTATGGAAAAGGCAGCCTTTATGTGGCAACTCCCAAAAGAAATTATATGAACTGCCTTAGTTCAATGATCAGCGGGACTATCGGAGTCTCCACCCAGGCGGAAGGCATAAAGGATGAGGTGAAGGGCATAGAATCCATTGTGAATCAGCCCTATACGGATGTTTCCCAGCTGGCCGGAGACATAGCAAACGGATCGGTCCTGGCCGGACTTGTGACAGAGAGGGAAGCCATATCCATGATAAGCGACAGCGTGCAGGCCCAGGAACTTGTGGATTCTCCGAAGGAGAGTTATGTTGCACTGGTGCCGAAGGATTCACCTCTTATCAATACCGTGAACGGAGTGATTAACGATTTCAGGCTTGAACAGGCCGGAGTTTCTGCAGAATAGACCATCGATTGGAAAGGAGCAATGAAATGGCAGAGAAAGTAGTTTATAAGCTTAGGGAAAGGGTGGATGCAAATAACGCCCAGGAGATTCAGAAGGAACTGGACGAACTCACCGGGGATGCTTCAATAAATCTCACTATTGATTTTGCAGACAATAAATATATCAGTTCTGCAGGCTTAAGAACCATTCTTTTTATCCAGAAGAAGATGAAAAAGGGCGGCGGAACCGAGACTCTTATCAATGTTTCGGACGCAGTGAAAGAGATCTTTGATGTGACAGGATATTCGAGATTCCTGGCTATAGAATAGGGAGTATCCCCCCGGATTAAATTAATTAAAAAAATCTGTTTATTCCAGGCTCATTTTTTCCGCACAGTTGTATATATAAGTGAAAGGAGAAAACAAATTGGCGTTTTTTGACAGCCCTAAAAACATGGCTCTCTGGAATAAGGAACTTGAAAGCCTTGATGCAGAGAGAGAAAGACGTAAGGAAGAGGGATATAAGCCGGAACTAAAGGTAATAGACGGCACCGGAGGAAAAAACCGGACAGTGGATAATCCCAAGGTACGACGGATCACGCTTAAAGAGCTGGAAGAAATAGAGCGCAGGGCAAGAGCGGAAATGAACGGAGGATCCGAGATCAGCGCAGGAAAACAGAAAAGGGCGCATAGACAAAAGGATGCTCCGGCCAGGGAAGCAACTGCAGCTATATGATGAGAGAGCAGCATAAGAGATTTAGATACATTTTTCTTATATCACTGCTTATATGCCAGCTACTTACGGCGATACCGGTAAGTGCCGGGGACAGGTCCATAGTGGAATCGGATCCGGTCCTCTCCATGAGATATGAAGACGGCATGTTCAGATATACAATGCCGAACGGATGCTTCTTTCTCATGAGCTGTCCCCTTGGAGGGACCACAGATGAACCTGTGGAAGTGGTGACCGGAGAAGATACCTGGATCATCTCTTTTTTCGAAGACGGTGAGTCCTGTATGCCAAAGACGGATTTTCAATCTGTCAGTGAAGCTCTGGCGAGTATGCCGGACAATGTGATCAAAAGTATGGATCTTAGAAATACAGGTTCCTATCTCTTTCACATAAGGAGCTCAGTGACAAAGAAGTCCGGGAGACAGACCTACGACGTCTATGGAGGTTTCAGGATAGCAGTGACGGATATCCCCGTGGGATCCGCCTACATTGAGGCTCCTTACGGTTATGAGATAAAGGAGATATTTCTCGAGGGAAGGGGGGTGAAACCTGACGGAAAGGAAAGATCGGAACTTGTCGGAGACGGAAGCTATGAAGTCCGCTTCTCTCCGTTAAAAAGGGGTTTTCCGGAATGGACATCCCGCTTCACAAAGGATACCACGGCACCGGCCCTGGTATTTACACCAAAGATCACCGGAGATCCGGAGGAGGGACCGGTGAGCTTCGTTCCAACGGACAGTAATGCCGCAATACAGATCCTCCTCAATAACAAAGAAGTGACACTTCACAATATGACTGCGGCGGCTGACGGAAAATATCAGATCACCGTGACCGACACAGCGGGAAACAGCAATGAATACTCCTTCAATCTTGAAATGAAGGAAAAGACTTCTGCTTTACCTTATCTGATCATAGTGCTGGTCATCATAATACTTTCCCTTTTGGTAGTATTATTTGAGCACAGAAGGATGAGGATCATATAACAAAATTAGAAAAAAGGAGAAAAATCATGAAGAACATTAAGACAAAGATCAAGTACATCATCACAATGCTGACATTCGGCGTATTGACATTGGGGAACTGCTCTATTGCTTTAGCTGACGATGCACCCAAAACAAGCAGCTCATCTTCAGGAGGAGGCGGAGGAGATGTTAACTTCTCAAATGCGGCTGAGCCCGTTGTAAAGCTTATCAACAGTCTCCTTGGACCTGTTATCTCCGTAGTTGTAGCTGTAGGAGCTATCTACTGTGTTATCCTCGGAGCTAAGCTTGCCAAGGCAGATGAGCCTCAGGAAAGAGAGAAGGCAAAGATGGCTTTAAAGAATGCTATCATCGGCTTCTTCCTTATCTTCATACTCATTGTTGTTATGAGACTTATGGTTCCCACACTTGTTAAGTGGGTTGAGAACAGCACCGGAAACCAGACAACCTTAAATATGTCATATTGATCAAAGGATAGGATTTAAGTGAAGGCAGCATCCGTGAAGACCGTGAAGGTGTCATATGACCATATTACGTTTCATAAGCGGATGCTGTCTTTTTTCATTGCCATTTCCGTGATACTTCAGCTTCAGGGATGCGGCGGCGGGGGCCTTATCAATCAGACAAGCCCTGAGCCCATCACTGAAGCTGCTATTATGGAAGAGGTTTCCGCCAATAAAAGGGTGGTTACAAAAAAGGAAAAGACGGAGGTTGACTATTCCACAGACAGATTTCAGGTGGATGGGGTCAACGCCTTTTATATCCTTCCCGGACTCGAGAATGCACCGGGGGCCATTGCCTCCTTTGAGGTGCTGGATTTCAATTCCCGGGGGGATTTCGTGTATTATTATGTTACTCCCTGCTATGTAGACCCCGAGGCCATCGAAGAGTATAACAGCGGCTCAAAGAAAATCGGAAGAGTGGAGAACAGGGAGACTCTGCCTGATCCGGAAGGAAGGAGAGAGGACTATGAGTATGACGCTGAGGTGCTGATGTCCTATAATCCGGACAGTGGCGACTACCGTGTCATGATGGCAAAGACTTATGAGATCGATAAGACCGAGGAATTCGATCCGGCTAAAGAGGGGCGTCCTTACTATTATTCCGTAAATAATGATCAGAACGACTATGAGGCTTTTATAACAGAAAGAGCACTGGCCTGTAAGGTGGCAGGACGTGAAGAATACCTGATAACCGATCAGGGCGGACTTAACGGCGTGGTATTTGATGCCTGGGGTAACAGAAAGCTCGTTATGTCTTATAAAAACACCATAGATAACGAGGCAAAGAATAAAAAGAAAAGCCTCGATGATCTGGTTAAAAACAGGAAAAATGATGGGAATGCCGATCTTTTTACGGGAAGTCCGCAATTTGACAAGTGGGCTGATTCCAACGGAAAGAACGAGGACAACAATAATTCCCGGACAGGCGACAGCGGGTTCATGAATGTTCTGATCACCGGCGTGTCCATGACGGAATCCTATGAGACCTATCTCGGCGCTACTTTCTTCCTTGGAAGTAATCTCATGTCTTCTCCCGCCGAGATCAGCACTACATACATGATATACAGGCAGTCCCTGGATAACGTGGACGGAACAATACCCTATATCTCAGAGAACCTCAATGCCGCTAAGCAGATGGAAACCTGGATGTCCCTTGATAAGCAGTTCTTTAAGAGTTACGACGAATACAGGGATACAGTGGGTTACAGCATGGATGATCTGAAGTCCGGGGAAAACGGAGATGAATATAAGGACGATTTTTCACCATTTATTTGCGGAGACGCAAGAGGGAACGCCTCCGTATTTATCCAGATACCGAACATTTCCGACATTCCGTCTTCCTGGTATGACAGAAAGTTCTTGAGTGATGTTCTTGAAAGTTCCGGAATGCATGAAACTGATGCAAAGTTTTTATCAGCCCTGCTGGATAATAGAGTTTCTGTAAATGAATGGGACAGGAGGATGATGCTGTTAACGCAGCTTACATCTTTGGATGTAGGTGCGAAAAGGGCTGTACAGACTGTCGTGGCAGATGCTCTGCCAAGAGGCCTGAAGAAAAATGGAGCGGATAAAGACTCCGTGTCCACCCTTGCTTTCTTTAATGATCGCGGGTGGATCTTAAACGCGGGAAAATATCAGGACGGATCTAATGTCGGTTTTTATACACTTGAACCCGTGACCCAATATGGTGTTGGACTGGTGTCCGACCATACTCTCAGCATGGTTTCCGCAAACGGAGTTTACAAGAATTACATTGCTCCTGTGGACTACTTCCCGGAGGACGAGGATTATTCGAATTATAGTAAGTCTGTAGAAACGGTTTATGAATCCAGGATCAAAATGGAGCCCTATGAAAAGGAAAGTAAGAAACAGAGGACCTGCTATGTATATGATCTTGAGGTTGCCGATAAGCAGAAGGAGGAAGTGATAAGGGAATCCGGCCTTTCGGATGATGTGAGGGCCACTATAGAGGAGATCACGGATATCCTCCGTACTGACACGGAGACCTGGCAGCAGCTGGAAATGGCCTGGCTTGTGAATGAGGCAACCCAGGACATGGATGAGCTTTTTTCCGATATGGAGGAAAAGGCTGAGGAAGCAAACGAGAACGGAAAGCTGAGCGACAGGAAATATGAAAAGGTTCAGGATCTCATTGATGAGGCTTATGAGGATATGGAGGACAGGGATCCTGAAAATCTTTTTGACGAAATGAGGGAGGACGCAGAGAAAAAGCATGATGACGGAGAGCTTAGCGACGAAGACTATAAGAAAGTGATGAAAGCTATCGACAAGGCCGAGGAAGATGATCTGGGTCTTGATGATGAGGAATTTGAGGCCTTTGAAAAGCTCTTAAGGAGCAGCGCCGTCATTGCGGAAGGTCATAAAGCCATAGTCAGTACCAATAATGCTGTCAGAAGAGAAATGCTTGAAAGAGTCGAAGAACTGGCAGAAGAGATACCTGAGGATATCAGGGAGGGAATGCTCTACCTCTGTGCAGGATTTTCCATTGATGTACAGGAGTGTAAAGAATATCCCATATCCTATCGACTTATTTTCCCCGAGGGCGCATCGACTACCGTAAAGGAGAGCGGCCAGGCGGAGACCGTTGGAGGAAAGTCCGAGTCTTTCTATGACGGTGTCCTTATCGCGGCGGAAAATAAGGGACAGAATTTTAAGGGCAATACTTATGCCGTGGGATATAAAAGTGTAGGTGTTGTGGACTTCTTTAATAAATATACCTATGGAAAACCTATGGATATCTCGCCCCTTACCTATGATGACGGCGAGAGTGCGAGAAACATCCTGGCCCTCCGTACCGACAAGGGAGTGAGATTCTTTGAAAAAGGAGGTAAGAGCGGGTTTGAAGAAAACTATGATAACATCAAGCTTACAAGGATCATTGGCAGGGAAAATGCGAATATCTTATCAAATGTGATCGGTGAACAAAGCCCACTCGGTCTTACCGCCGATGAATTGGACAGGATCCACAGCGGGGAAAAAATAGAGGGCATAGAATCTATCAGCGTAGAGCTCCCTGAAGATATGAAGCGGGAAAAAGAGGAAGAGCTGTTGAAGACCGGTATCCACAATATGTACAGCCCTCTTGAGTTCAAGGCCAGGGGAGACGAAGCCTATAATGAAGCCCTTGCTTCAGGTGAACTGGTAGCGGGAGTGGAAAAGGAGGACTTCACCGGCTTCATGAGTTTACGGATGCTTCTCACTTCGTCAGGATATACAAGGGAAGCGGAGGGACTTTTTGATGATGCTCTGAGTGAGAGCAGAGAGAGAATAGAGCAAAAGGCCGCCACCCTAAGTGAAAACCAGGGCGAGAGCGCCAATGCCGCCGATAAGGAGCCTATTGACAGTGAGTTCGCCCTTGAGCCTTCGAGCTATAGTGTGAACTTTAATGAGAGATATACGGGGCATCTGACCAGTTCAAAGAATATCTGCCTTATTTCAAAGGATACGGCACTTATATGCTCTATGGAGGGCGGAACCAAGATAATGAACCTGAACTACGGAACGGTGGCGGACGATATGGATGGCTCCTATTACAGAGCATATCAGGAGGGCAGGAGCAGAAGCTTTAAGCTCGTAGGCTTTGATAATACGGACTATTCATATACGGATACGGATCTTCCGAGAGCCAGGGTGTATACTGTGGAATACGGTCAAAAGGAACTTGACCGGTCTACGGTCGATGCCTTTAAGCAGATGCTCGAACAGTACGCAAAGGACTATCTGCACCGTGAGTACAGGACTGTCTTTGATGAAAACGATGAGATACAGGTAAAGGAAAAAACAGAAGAAGAGGAAAAGGAAAGCATCGACGCCGCAAAGATCTTTGATCCCGGGAATTCGGCTTATTCCACAGCCCTTCTTACTCTTGAAAAGAAGTACGGTATAGACAGGACCACAGCTGAGATAAACGACTTTGTAAAGACATTAAGAGCGAAGATAGCCGGGGTGAAGCCCGCTATCACCAGGCTCTACGAGCTTGCGGGAGCAAAATCCCTTGCGGGTAATACTGCTAAGAGGTCCGAGGGTTACTGGAAGAATTTGGAGTCCAGGATGACAATGGCCAACGAAGCTGAGGGACTCTTTGACATCCTTGTGGAGATAAGGATGCATGACGATGTGCTGCCTGAACTGGATCCCGAACTGGCGGAAAAATACCGTTCATATAAGGAGGTGCTGGATCTCACACTTGAGAACGGCAAGGTTTCCGCAAATGAGATATTCGGAGAGGAAGACGGTACCTCAAAGCTTGACAGCCTGAGTGAAAACGGAGCTTCAAGTGAAAGGGACAGGCAGAGAGAGAATTACAAGCAGGATGTGATAAAGGATATCGCAGAGGAATACTATGCGAAGGTGAACCAGGGCAAGATCTCGGAGGATGAGAAAGAGCCTTCGCTGTATGAGATGCGGGAGAACTTAAGAGCTTACACCACCACTCTTTTGCATGATGTTAATCCGGAAAACTTTGTGGCGCATAAGGAGAATATCGCGGATGAGTTTACGGAGAATATTAACAGGGGAAGGGAAACCCTGACAGGTACCCGTCTGGAAGACATGAAAAAGAGGATGCAGGAAGGTCTTCGAAGGATCGACTCCGTATGGAAGCTGGAAGAACTGGTGATGACCGAAAAGATAGAGAATACAAATGCCTACTCAGGATATAAAGAATGGCTTTCCGAATACAATAACAAGGTGAATGACGGAGAACTGGAAGGGGATGAGAGGATAAGCTTCCTCAGGACCTCCGCTGCATATAAGTCAATCATCGGGGACTTAAAGAATAACGGTGAAATAAAGACTTTCCTAAAGGGAAGGAAGGAAACCTGGGACGACTATTGCAGCTATGTGGTAGACAGAGCCGGAATGGGCACCGTTACTTTTGAATCACCCGGGAGTGAAGAATAATGGTGATCCTTGTATTTGACAGAGTAAAGGATACAGGAGAAGAGCTTTCCGGGATGCTTAAGGAAATGTACGGTGAAGACAGCGTGCATTTCTTTAGGGACAGGGACGGACTCATCCGCTTTTGCGAAAGACACATATTTCATGTATTATTTTTCTGTGTCTCCGGAGAAACCGAGAAGGACCTTCTTCTTTCCGAAGAGGCCATGCATCTCATTCCGGAGGTGAATCTGATCCTCCTTTACAGGGATGATAGTCTCATAAGCCGGGCTCTTAAGATCCATGCCAGCGGGTATATCCGGCTGCCGGTCACCCGGGAAAAAGTAGAGAGTGAAATGGACAACCTTCTTTTCCCCGTATATGAGAGTCTTCCGGAGATACGGATAGAAGAGGGAGATAAAATAAAGGTGTATATAAATGACACGCCGGTGCGCTTCAGCTATGAAAAGACTGCAAGGCTTCTGAATCTTCTGCTGGACAGAAGGGGCGGGATGCTGAGCACGGGTGAGATGATAAACGGTCTCTGGGAAGAGGACAGGGACATAGAAAAAAGCAGGTCATATCTGCAGAATATCCGCTCGGATCTCCTTCACACACTTTCCCGCTACGGGCTTAAGGATGTTGTGAAGCACAGAAGGGGCAGGATGTGGATGGATACAGGAAAATTCAGGGTTTAAGCCCCTGTTTGGTTAAGAAAGGAAAAAGACATGAAGATCAAAGCAATAGGACGAAGGATCACAGCAATGATTTTATCCGCTGCGGTCATGACAGCCTTATTACCTACGGCTGCTGAGGCGGCTATAGGCAGGATGGGCGTTAAGGGTGGGTGGACCCCCACCCAGGTGGAAGGAGTGCTGTCCTATGTGACCACTGACGGCCACTTCCTTGCGGACGCCTATACTGCAGACGGGTACTATGTTAATAAAAACGGCTTCTGGATGCCTGCCTATAATATCCTCGGAGCCATGGTGCCGGCCAGAAACAGCTGGCTTACGGCTTCTGCGGCCGCAGATTTTGAGGGCTTCATTCCAATAATGAAGAGCGCCCAGAAGAAGCTTACCACGGATCTTCACGGCTGGAGGGTCATTTCCGTATTCAGCACCCATATCACTCTGTCATCTGTGGTTTCTTCAAATACGGAGAGAACAAAGACCACCAGGCTTTCAATGTACAAGAATCCCGATTTTAACGGCTATACCATAGAGGTAAAGACGCCACTTGCGGGAGATGAAAGGGAAATGACTGATGATGCAGGTGAGTGGAGCAGCATGGCCTTTTATGACTATCAGGTATTAAGGCTCTGGATGTACTGTGTGAGCCGCTCCGGTGATAAGGTGGCGGAGGCCATCTATTCCAGCTGGATGGACAACAATGCCGACGGCCTGAAAGTAGGTGAATGGGTTGCCGTGGGTGACACCATGATCAAGTATGTGCCTGCAAACGGCGCGGGGCTCTACGAGATAAGGGCTGCTTTCTGATACTGTGAAAGGCTTCTTCCGGAAAAAAGCCCTGAGGACTTTGACTGGGGCCGTCATAGCTTCCGTGCTGTCCATGTACTTCTTTGCTGCGGTGGTTCCGGCAGATGAACGGCTTGCGGATTTTTCGGATATGGTGAAGGATATCGGCGCTGAAGCCAGGGGGCCGGGAAAGAAACAGTCCGAAACGAAGCAGGAAAAGACGGAAAAGACTCAGACCGGGACGCAGCAGGAAAAGACTCAGACAGGGACGCAGCAGGAAAAGACGGAAAAGACTCAGACCGGGACACAGCAGGAAAAGACTCAGACAGGGACGAAGCAGGAAAAGACGGAAATGACGCAGTCCGAAACCCGGCAGGATGAGGAGTCCAGGCTGCGGGAGTTCAGCATAGAGTCACAAAGAGTGGCTTCGGAAAATAAGGTGACGAAGAAGCCGGCTGTATCTGCGGATAATGCGGAGGAAAGGGGCAGCACCTCAGAGGGTGACCGCCTCGATGATTTTGCGTCTCTGGTTAAGGATGCGGAAGAAAGCGCAGGATTTAGCGGCAGTGATCCCGAGAGGGACCGGGTCATAAGAACGGGAGAGACCGGCGGAGGGGATCCCGACGGGCGCCTCAGCGCCATGGCAAAAGAGACCCGGCGTATTGAAGAGGAAATGGAAAAGAAGTACGGCCCGGCATTGGAGGACAGGGTGATAAGCAACCCCGGGGAATACAATGACGGAGACCGGGTGGTGGCAACGGAGAATACAAAAGCAGAATCTGCAGCGGGCTTAAAGGGGATCCGCTTTAATAACATAAGCAGTACAAGGAAGAGATCCGGCGATCTCTTTGAATTAAAGGGAGATGAATTAAGGGATACCATGGGAAGCTTCAAGGATCATGAAGAGGGTGAGGTTTCCGACAGATTTGAAGCTTCGGAAAATGATGATTTTTCGATTGACAGACTGTTAAACGGAAAGGGAGAAAGCCTCGGTATCTTTAAGCTCACAGCTTATGATGCCTGCATTATCTGCTGCGGAAAGACCGACGGTATAACCGCCACAGGCACGAAGGCAGAGGTGGGCAGGACCATTGCCGTGGATCCGAATGTGATCCCCTTTGGCACAAAGGTCATGATAAACGGCCATATCTACACGGCTGAGGACAGCGGTTCAAAGATAAAGGGCAACAGGATAGACGTATTTCTGTCTACACACGAGGAAGCAAAGCGCTTCGGAGTGAAGGAAGCAGAGGTATTTCTTGTGGAATAGGAGAAGACGGGGAATTTACAGGAATTCCGAGAGATCCCGGCCCTCTGTGTAGGACATGCATTTTGTAAGAGCTTTTTTAATACGCTTGCGGACAGCATTATCTGTGATACCATAGAAAGAGGCGATCTCGGAAACCGACATCTCCAGTCCGAAGCGGAGAGACAGAAGCTCGCGCATGTCATCGTCCAGAAGGGAAAGAAGTCTGGCGGCTTCTTTGTTGGCGGGCTCGTTAAAGACAGCATATTCGTCCTCGGCTGACATGGAGGACTGGATCGCTTCTTCATCATAGGGGGCTGCAAGCCTTACGCTGCTGCTGGTAAGATAATTGGTGGTCAGGTTTTTCGCAATGGTACAGAGCCAGGTGCGGACGCCTGCCTTTTCAGCGTCATAGGAATCGTAGTGTGTCAGGGCATTCAAAAAGGTCTGACTGCAGAGATCCTCGGCAGTTTCCTTGTGAACGACGCGCATATAGATGTAGTTGTAGATATAGGAGAAGTTATCGTTATATACCTGTTCGAAAGCGATATTGTTGTCTGACAAAGAATTATACCCCCAAAGGCTATCTACAATCCGTTTGAGAATAACACAGAGGGCTTTTGGGAGAAGTCACTAAAGTGTCACAGACGCCGGACCGGTGCCGGGATGATCTGCAAAAAGAGAAGAAAATTGCGGACAATTTCTGATCCTGTCCGCAAAATGAGTATTTTATAAAGGAGTTTGTCATGGAGAGCGATAGCATAATTGAATTTGAAGAGTACATCGTAAATAACCGGAACAAGGTGAACCGGTATCTGAATTATGTCCTTTGGTTTTTTATCCTGACGGGACCGGCCATTGCCCTTGGGGTAAGGAACGGAGTATTTCCGGATATCGAGTATATGACCTGCTTCTATATATCATTGATGGTACTTTTCCTTTCGTTGATACATTTTATCCTGTATAAGGCCTTTCCGACTTCTCCGGTCACCTGTCTGTTTGCGGTTACGGCACTGGACATCATCATCGTTTATATGTCCTATAATCACGTGAGCATACGTCTCACCTGGTTTCTGGTCCCGATGCTGAGTATCCTTTTCTATGAGAAATATATGTTCTTCTATGCGGTGATGTTGAATTATACGCTGATGTTCATCACAGTGTGGATGACTACGCCCTATTATGTCGTGAGGTATCGTTACGACAGTGTTGCGGAGTGCTTTGCGGATATGATCGGTGGATACACCATTGAGACCGCTATAATGGTGGCTTCGGGTTATATTATCTGTAAAATAATAACCGGATATCTGAAAAGTATTTTTGAGCAGTACAGCATCAACGAAAAACAAAGTGAGGTCATGGGAGAGAAAATGGAGATACTTAATTCCATGGCGGAGATCTATGACAATGTGAACTTAATAGACTTTGTTGAGAATACAGAGACCTCCTTAAGATCAGAGAATCAGGATAAGCACGGGATAGACCTGTTCTCACAGACCCACACCATAATGAGCCAGAGCTTAAGGCCCGGGATCATGCCGGATCAGCTGGATGATTTCATTAAATTCACGGATATAAAGACCATAAGGGCAAGACTCGCCCATAAGAAGATCGTGAGTGCGGACTTTATCGATGTGGTTTCCGGTTGGTTCAGAGCCCAGTATATTACGGTAAATTCCACCATCGACGGCATACCCAACGTGGTAATTTTCACCACCAGAAATGTGGATGAGGAGAAGCGGAGGGAGGAGCACCTTGTGAGGATCTCCATGACTGACGAGATGACCAGGCTTTATAACCGGAGATGCTATGATGAGGATCTGAAAGCTTACAGGGATAAGGAGTTGAGCGATAACCTTGTTATCTTTTCCATAGATGTAAACGGCCTGAAGACCGTGAATGATACCAAGGGACACGCCGCAGGGGACGAGCTCATCAAGGGAGCTGCCGACTGTCTCTTACTCTCCATAAAGAAGGTCGGAAAGATCTACAGGACCGGCGGTGATGAATTTATGGCTATTGCCCATACGGATGACCCGGAGAGCTTCAGGCACGATATCAAGGAGAGGGCTGCCGCCTGGCACGGTATTTACAGTGAAGAGATCACAATGTCCATTGGGTATGCGGCTTATAAGGATCACCGTAACGCAGATCTGAGCGACCTGGAGCGCCTGGCGGATTCTGACATGTACGCAGAGAAGGACAGATACTACAAGGAAAAAGGAATAGATAGAAGACGCTGAGTTATGGTATTATAATGGCGGCTAGAATAAAACAATATCTCAGGAGGAACAACTTTTGAAGCTCACAGATTACAGAAAACAGCTTATCGAATCATATAAGGAGAACCATACGGCCTTTGTCATCTTCACCATACTCCGGGTGCTTGTGATATTGACCTTAATAAGATGCATTATAACGGGTAATTACCAGAGCGCCATGCTCTGTGTTCTCTCCCTTCTTCTCTTCTTTATCCCCGCCCTCATACAGGACAAGATGAAACTCACCATACCTCCCGTATTCCAGGTGATCATCTTCGGGTTTATTTTTGCCGCAGAGATACTGGGGGAAGTAAATCACTACTACGTAAGGATCCCGGGCTGGGACACCATGCTTCATACAATGAACGGATTTCTCTGCGCCGCGGTGGGATTTTCCCTTGTCTATCTCTTAAACAGGGGAAGTAAAAACGTAAATCTTTCGCCCTTCTACCTGACCCTTGTGGCCTTTTGTTTTTCAATGACGGTGGGTGTGGTATGGGAGTTCTTTGAATTTACCATGGATCAGTTCTTCTTCCTGGATATGCAAAAAGACTTTATAGTTCAAGAATTCGGATCGGTGACTCTGGATCCCGCAAACATGGGGACGCCCATAGACGTGGCCGGGATCACTGAAACCGTTATACATACAGCTTCCGGAGAAACCTACACCGTGAACGGAGGTTATCTTGACATAGGAATACTGGACACCATGAAGGATCTTCTTGTGAATCTCTTAGGCGCTGTTGTTTTCTCCGCCATCGGTTATTCCACCCTGAAGTTCTCAAAGTCATCAAAGATAGCCGATAATCTCATAATAAAACCAAAGGACTGACCATCAGTCAGTCCTCTGGGCTTTCATTGAAACCTTCATGTCGTACATTGCTTTATCCGCTTTTCTGAAAACATCATCCACGGTCTTGTCCTCGGCTTTATCGAATTTATGATACCCGATGGCGGCGGATAACTGTTCCCAGGGCTTCAGAGTATCATCATTTCTGGTATTTTCCAGGCGTTCGTTAAATTGTGCCACAAGTGTGTCCACGTTTTTGTAATCCCGGAACTTAAGCACTACGATAAACTCATCCCCGCCGATACGGAATACGGGGGAGTGCTCAAAAACCTCGCACACCGCCATACACAGCCTTCTTATGGAAATATTACCCTTTTCATGGCCGTAGGTGTCATTTATTTTCTTAAGGTAATTGAGGTCGATCATTGCGAGACCGAACTCGTCGAAGCCGTCCTCCAGATCTTTTTCAAGCTTCTTTTGCTCATGATCATAGGCCATCTTATTCCGGATACCGGTGAGGGCATCCTTGGTGGCCAGCTCCTGCATGGAGTTCGCTTTTTCTTCCGTCTCTTTAAGCGCCACCTTTGCATCGATGAGGGCGTTGATATTGGTATTCATATCCTTTTCCATCTGTTTCATGGAAAACAGGAGATGTCCTATCTCATCATGGGATTTGATCTCCAGCTCCTCGAAGGCGTGGTGGACCACGTCGTTATTTTCGGCGCAGTAGTTTTCTGCGGTATAGGAAAGCTTTTGAACAGGATTTATAACACTGTGTCCGACGAATAAAAGCGCCAGTATCAGTATTAAGACCGTAAGTCCTGAAATGGACAGGATGGTGGAAATGACGTAACTCCGTTCCTTTGCTTTGACGTCATTCATGGAGATATCCACACAGAGGTGAGCCACGAGGGCGCCGTTCTCGTCCACTACGGGGTAACACGCAGTGGCAAGCCAGCCGTATACATCCTCATTTGTGATGGTAGCGGGAATGGCCTCCAGTGCATCTTCCTCGGGCCAGATGCCGTCATCAAAGGAATCCACAACGCCGGGAGGGCAAGCGTCTTCATAAGCTCCGTCCACGATATAGATGGCGTGCTTTACGCTGGTCTTGTAATACATGACATAAATACAGTCAACATCGTAGATGTCCTGGTAGACCCTGAAATGATCGCGGAGTTTCAGGAAGACCGGAAGCTCCTCTATCCCGTCATAATTGGACATGTATTCATTCCACGCATCAGAACCCCACTCAGAACTGGGGACCACATAGTCGATGCCCCTATATGCCTCCATTACGGCGTCCTTAAGGTTGCTGACATCCGCCGGATCTATAGTGGTGACCACAGCCTCAGCGATCTGTTCTGCCTTGTCTTTATACTCTTTATCAACGATATCTGATGCTATCCTGTTTACGGAAGCGATAGCAACAAGACCCACCAGAGCACAAACAAATATGACGCCGATAGTCAGCTTCACTTTTAGTGAAATAAACCCTTTTCTATCCATTATGCGCCCACCTATCCTTCCCTCCCCCGGATTTTAAAATTATATTATAATCGCAGACACGGGGCAAGCAGCCTGATGTATCTTTCCATGAACAGTTCCTTATGATATAGTTTTAGAAGAGTTATGCCATCCCCTTAAAGGGGCAGAACATGAGGGGCCTGGCGATCTTAGCTTACCGCTATTGGTTTAGAGGGCGCGGAGTAATATACAGGTAAAAACTATATGATGACTGCGAGAGAACAGGAGTTTCGAGAACAGCTGAAAAGCCGGGGCATGTGGCTATTCTTTCTTGTGCTCACTGTTCTTTTCTGTCTTTTCTTTTCATTCTGGACAAGCCCGTATTACAAACACTGGTACGCCTGTGATTCCAGTCTTTTCGCCATGGTGGGGAGGGGGATCGTTGAGGGGCGGACACCCTATGTGGATTTCTATGACCTTAAGGGTCCCTATCTCTTTTTCATAAATGCCCTGGGGCAGCTTCTGCACCGGGGGCGGCTCGGCATCTTCCTGATCGAGATCCCCTTCGGACTCATAATGAATGTATTTGCATGGAAATTATGCCGGCTTTATCTGTCAAGGATAAAGTCATGCTTCGTAATGGCCGTTTATTTTTATAGTCATGTCTCCACCATATGGGGAGGAGGCACCATAGAAGAGTACATGATGGCTC
Source organism: uncultured Lachnospiraceae bacterium (assembly GCA_902797705.1). GTDB lineage: Bacteria > Bacillota > Clostridia > Lachnospirales > Lachnospiraceae > NK4A144. The sequence goes on from CADBTX010000194.1 coordinate 15,935, forward strand.
TGAACATGGTGGCTATATACCTGGTCGTATCCTTTATGAAGGATCATGACCTGAAGTCCGACCGGATCCCTGCTCTAAGGATCTTTTTTATCGGTCTTTTCTTCGGTGTCATGCTCTTTGCAAAGGTCACGAATGCTGCCCCGATAATAGGAATGTGTATCGGTATCGCCGTGATACTTATCCGATATAAGAGATACAGGGAGCTTTGGCGCTGCATAGGGATCTTTTTAACCGGAGCCCTGACTGCAGCGCTTCCAATGATCATTTACTTTGCATTAAACGGAGCCCTTGCGGAAATGCTCTACTGCGTATTCGTATTCGGATATATGCGCTCTGTGGGAAACGGTGATCCGGAAATGATAATGTGGGAGATGCAGCTCATGGGGGCTGTATTCGCATTTCTTGTGGCGGTGCTTCATTTTCCCGTGAAGGCAGGGACTGAAAGCCCGGATCCGCATAAAATGCCGGGGCTTAATGAGCGGATAAAATCTATCCCTGTAAGATTAAAGAGTCTGTATGCCGGAAAGAACCGTCCCTCACTTAGCTTTGATATGGCGGTGCTCCTTGCCGCTGCTGCAATAGTAACTTATATTCTTTTACATATCGGCTCCCCCTGGCCCTACTACTTCCAGACCGAAGAGCCGGTCATCATCCTTGCTCTTACTTTGTTTTTGAAAATGTATGACCCTCTCGTGCTCTTTTCAAATGTGAGGGAAGCAATATGTCTTTTTACGCTGTTCCTCTTTGTCCTCTACTTTGCCTTTCCCGGAAAGGACAATCTGAAGCAGTTTATATTTAAGCAGGATTACACGGGCTATGAAGACTATTATCAGGACTGCAGGAGTATAGCCGGGATGATACCCCAGACCGATCTTGACAGCGTTTATTCCTTTGGAGTCCATATGGCCTTTTATGAGATAACACGTATCACGCCCTGCAATAAATACCCGGACAGCCTGACTCTCTTTATTACTGTCAAGCCCTCCATAAAGGACGAAATACTGGAGTTTATCGATAAGACTCCTCCGAAGTGGCTCGTGATCGGGAATGAGGACTACCCGGAGGGGGATATAATGCGAAGCATCATGGAGAAGGTATATGAGAAATATACCCCCGTATACAACACAAACAACGGCAGCCTGTATCAGCTGGGAGTCAGTGGGGACGGTTCTCACTGACTCCCCTGACTCACAGGGAGTCAGTGAGAACCGTCCCCACTGACTCCCCCGCAGAAAGGAATCACAAGTATGGCAACACACGCTGCAACAGAAAACATAAGAGATATAGAATTAAGACGCCGCGGTCTTGCTGCGTCAGCCTTTCTCTTTATCTATCTCCTGCTCCTAACTCTCCTTAACGGAAAGCTGCGCCGGTGGATAGCTGAGGCTCTGGTCTATACCATGCTGATATCCCTCTGTCCTCCGGGATTGCAGGTCCATCCGGCAGCGGTGCCGGTCAGCACCTGGGACGGATTGAGTGAGGCATTAAGCTCAGGCGGGGATTATGTATTAGATAATGATATCATTGCTCCTGCAGGCGCTGAAGGCTTTATTGTTGTAAATGATACTTCCCTGAACCTGAACGGACATACCATTGACGCTGCGGGGAATATCACTGACAGCGCCGTGATAAACGTATATAACACCCTTACCATTACAAATGAAAGCGGTCTTTCTGCTCCCCTGGGAGGCTATATCAAGGGCGGATACAACAGCCGGGGTAACGGAGGCGGTATCTATGTCGCAAAGGGCGCGGTTCTCAATATGGACGGCGGAGCCATCATTGACTGTACTGCAAAAAACGGAGGCGGCATCTATTCCGAGGGAGATCTTTACTTTAACGGCGGCAAGGTCGGAGAACAGGGTCACGGAAACCATGCCATAGAGAACGGCGGTGGGATATACATAGAAAAGAGAGAAGCCTTCACCTTCGGAAATGCGATCATAGTAGGAAATGATGCCGGAGAACAGGGCGGCGGTTTATATGTGGATAATGCCGAAGTCATAAACGGCGATGAAGGCGCAAATAATGATGACAGTTCAAGCAGCGGAGAAAATACCGGCCGCGGAACCAATGATCCGGGGGAAGGCGCAGCCACTGTGAGTGAGGACAGCGTGTCATCTGATAAAGCTGCATTACACGCATCATCAAACGGGGAAGAAAACAGTGTATCCGCTGACAGGATAGAGAAGATAGGCCTTAGAAACGGTGCTTTTTCGATACAAAACAACGATTCCTATGATGATATACATGATCAAACGTCTGTTTCAGGCTATGGAGGTGGAGTAAACTTCCTGAATGGCGGTCATAGCGCAAATACATATTATTCTTTTACAAATATATACAATAACAATGCAACATATGGCGGAGGCGTGGCCTTCGGACAAGGTGGAATGATTCCTGATTCAGGAACCGATCCCGGTGCAGGGATTATAATCACCAGCGGATGGATCAAGGCATCAGGCGTCCATAATAATACGGCGGGCGAATACGGCGGCGGACTGTATATGGGTCATGTAATTCCCAACGACGATCATTATACAACAGCAATAAGCTGTGTTTTTTATAATACTGAAATCTGTTCCAATTCCGCCAAATACGGCGGAGGAGTGAGTATTTCAGGAGCTAATAATACCTGGCGCGATGGAAAGATATATGCAAACCACGCCACTTGCAGCGGTGGTTTGGGAGGTTCAGGCGGCGGTATCTATGGAGGAAAAAGCCACTTTTTTTTGAAAGACATTATAGTGGACAATAATGTTGCAGATAAAGAGGGTGGTGGTATTTATGTTGAAGAGACCATTCAAATGTATGGCGGTTCTATAACCAATAACACCTCTGAAAAATGTGCGATTTCTGCCAAAAACGGAGGCACCATCCAGGGATACGGGAATCTGGACGGCAATGATGCATCAGGGGACGGGAATTTTGGTCTGGAGATCGGCGGTTCCGGACATTTTAACAGCCTTATCTGCAGCGGGGGGACGCTTTCTGTTAAAAATGGAGATGGTGTTATAACCCGTGGTACCAGTATTACAGTAGAAGATGGCAGCTTTTCAGTTGGCAATTGCCTC
>CADBTX010000195.1 GCA_902797705.1 uncultured Lachnospiraceae bacterium
AAGCTGATGAATGGGAATAAGTGGAGGGCATTCTGCTTTGATCTTTCCTTTATCGGGTGGTTCCTGCTGGCTATTATTTCCTGCGGTATCGTGGGTGTCTTTTACACCAGCCCCTATTATAACTGCGCCTGCGCAGAGTTCTACAAGGCTGTAAAGGAAGAAAAGAACGGACAGATATGATAAAGTCCGGCATATGAAACAAAAGATGAAGGGCGTTCCGGAGATCCGGAGCGCCCTTTTATATATCGTATCACTTAAGGATATTGTCAGTTCAGTTTGAACTTTCCGACCACCTCTGAAAGGGAAGCGGCTATGGTGCTCTGTTTTCCTGACATATCCGTTACATTGTCCACAACATATCCCACATTCTCCACTGTGTCGGTGACATTGGTGGAGCGCTCTGCGGTTTCCTGGGTGGATTCCGCGATGTTCTGTATGGCGGAGCTGACTTCCCCCATGGCCTCTCTGATGGTCTGGACCATTTCGGCGATCTTCTCGGATTCCGTTCCGAAGGATGCGGCATCTGTTCCGTACTGGCTTGCCATGTTGATGAAGTCATTATAGTCGTTGGAAACCGTTGTGGTCATGAAGGTCAGGAGATCATTGGTGGAATTTAAAAGCCCCGAGAAGGCACCCTGCACTTCTCCCACTGTGCCCTGTATCTGTTCTACGGCATCGGCGGTATCAAGAGCCAGCTTATTGATCTCTGATGCCACAACCGCAAAGCCGCGGCCCTGTTCTCCGGCTCTTGCCGCTTCTATGGAAGCGTTGAGGGAGAGGAGATTGATCTGATCCGCTATATTGGCAATGGAGTCAGCCAGGGAACCGATCTGGTTCACTACAGCAGCCTTTTCGTTTGCCAGCTTCACATCATTCTCTCTGGCCTTTGCATTGCTTATGGCCGCATCGTAGGCCTTTCTGGAATTTCTTTCGATCTGCTTTGCTCTCTGCTGTATGCTGTCTGCATTCTCCTTGGTTTCGTTTGCTTCCTGGGAAAGAAGCTGGACGGAAGCGTTAACTTCCTCTACGGAAGCATTGATCTCTTCGGTGGCGGCGGAAGCGCTCATCATGGCGTCATTCACTCCGCTCATGTTATTCCTGATCTGCTCGAAGTCGTTTGAAAGCTGGTCAGCCATTCCGGAAAGGGAAGAACTGGCCTCGCTGATCTTGATGGATTCGTCGGAAACCTGGCCGATGACGTTTTTGTTGTTCTCATACATATTGTTTAAGGATTCCGACATCTGTCCCAGTTCATCCCGGCTCCTTGCATCTATCTTGTCAACGGTAAAGTCGCCTTTTGCAAGTTCTCCTGCAAAAATCTTGACTCTGTCCACACTCTTTGAAATGCTGCTTACCAGAACAAGTATCACAATGCCGCAGATAAGAATGGCGAGTATGCAGATAAATGCCGATGTCTGGGCTATATTTCGGGTGGCGGATTCTATCTCGCTTTTATTTAATGTAAGAAGGAGCTTCCAGTTGACTTCGGGTATGGTGGAGTAGAAGATCTCATAATCCTTGCCGTTATTCTTGTAGGCGGCGGTTCCCTTTTCATTTCCCATGATGGTGGATGAAACTGCGGTAAGAGTGGCGTTCGGGTCGCTTGAAATGGAGGAGCTGCCGTCTATCTTTGAACTGTCAACGTCGTAAAGGTATATACCGGCGGAATCAAAGAGCATGGCGGTGGAGTCATTGCCAAGCTTCATAACGGATACTATCTCCTGAATGGAGGTGAGCTCGGTGTCAACGGTGATACATCCAATGAATTCTCCCTCGGAATTGAACATGGGAGCGGAGCATGTAGCCATGATATGGCCGCTGGACTCATCATAATAGGGATCCGTGATAACCGCGTCCATTGAGGACATGGATTTGGCGTTTAAGTAGTATTCCTGGGCGGGATAATTGTATTCCGCATTTGAATACTCGTCAGTGTAATATACCCCTCCGTTCCCGTCCTTTGTCCAGTAGGGACCGGCAAAATCCTGACCCTGATATACGCCGGGCTCGAACCAGATGCCGCTTCCGAGAACGGAATCATTGTCCTGGACCACGTTTGTAAACATCTCTCCGTAAGTCTCTATATCGGTGGTTTTATACGTTGCCGAAACGGACCGGGAAAGGGCAGAAGCTGTGGTGCGGAATTCCTCGAGTTTGGAATTGATGCTGTTGATATTGCTCTGCAGCATTTCTCCGGCCTTATCCTCCGTAAGACCTGTTATCTTTTTTCCGGCCTGATCGGTGCTGACAAAGGTCACGATCACAAGACCTAAAAGAACTATGGGGAGTATGCCCGCCAGCATTTTCGTCTTGAGGTTCAGTCCTTTTCTTTTTTTGTCCATAGAAGCTCCTTTCAAATTGCATTGACTGTCTTCATGATTATACCATAAGTCTTTGACGGAAATAAAGAAATTGTTGTAGAATATAGGCGATGAATGATAGGGAAGAATCAATAAATCAATATGACAGCCTGACACGCCTTCCCGTCATGGCGCTTTTCATGAAGAGGGCCGAGGACTATTTCCTTGAAAAATACGACAAGGGAAGGGATCCGGCCATGATATTCTTCGATCTGGAAGGCATCAGGCCCATGATAGCCAGATATGGAAATGAAGAAGGAGACAGGCTTTTATGTGCTTTTGCGGATCTCCTTCGGAAGTATTTCGGCAATTCCAACTGTTCCCGCCCCGGGGGCTTCTGTTTTTATGCCTTTGCTGACAACAGAGGACTCTCCGAAGATATCCCTGCCATCATCAATGACATGTGCGCTCTCGCAAAGGGCCAGAAGATTGTGGTGAAGGCCGGGGTCTTCAATGATTTCAGGGATGGTAAGGACAACATGGACAGCGCCTGCAGCAAGGCCAGATTTGCCTGCAGGAATAACGGCCACGGGAATGCCTCGGGTATCTATTATTTTGACAGTAAGATGGATAAGGCCATGGACTTCCGTTCCTTTGTGGTGGATAATATCGATTCTGCCCTGGAAAACGGATATATAAAGCTCTATTACCAGACCCAGGTCAGACTTTTTAATGATAAATTCTGCGGAACGGAGGCTCTTACCCGCTGGGAGGATCCCGTGAGGGGCGTTATCGAGCCGGCAGTCTACGTGCCGATCCTGGAGGATAACAATCTGACCTGGAAGCTGGATACCCATGTGCTGCGCGAGGTTACGGGAAATATCAAACGCTTTGCCGACCTTGGGATGAATCCGCTTCCGGTTTCAATAAATCTTACCTTTTCGGACTTTCTGGTCCTTGATGTTCCGGATACCGTAAGCGGTATAGTTCACGACGCCGGAATAGACCCATCCCTTATCAATATAGAGATCACGGAAAAAACAATCCTTAAGGATCCGGATTATATAAAGAGTGAGATAGAACGCCTTCAGGGACTGGACTTCAAGGTGGTCATAGATGATTTCGGCAATGGCTATTCTTCCATCAATATGCTGAGCGACTTCCGCTTCTCTGCCATTAAGGTGGATATGGAGCTCATGAGCAACTTTAATGAAAGAAGCAGGAAGATCGTGGAATCCATTGTTGTCATGGCAAAAAGCCTGAAGATACACACCATTTCCGAGGGCGTGGAGACCGGGGAGCAGGTGGAGTTCCTGAGGAGCATAGGATGTGAGGAGGCACAGGGCTTCTATTTCGGAAAGGTAAGAAACTTCGACGATACCATCCGTAGTTTTGTGGACAATTCCGCTGCGGAGAGGGAGGGCTCCTGGGAAAGGGAGCTTCTTTCCGAGGCCGGTCTCATAAATATCATCACGGACAAGGCCATGGCCCTTGCCCTTTTTGACGGAAAAACCTTTGACGTATTCTATACAAATAATGAGTTTTTCAGGATCATCACCCGCTGCGGACATGAGATAAATGTGATACTTAACGGCCATGCGGATGTGAATGTAAAGGATCAGTTCATAGAGGCCGCAGCGAGGATCAGCTCAAGCGGAAAGGCGGAGGATCTTACTTTTTCGCACAATGACTGCCACTTCAGGCTGGATACCCGTCTTGCGGCGGCAAACAGCTTTGGCTCCGTCCTTATCATGTACTTAAGTGAGGACAGGAGTTCCGACGAGGAGAGGGAGCAGTTCATTACGGATTCGGCGAAGGATCTCCTTTCCTCCTATGACAATGTCTATATCATCGATTTCGATACAGATTCCGTTCATATACTGAAATCCGATTACGGCTCGGATCAGGAAGGAGACAATATTCATTATGCGTCCGCTGTCAGGCACCTGGTGGAATCCGGCACTGTATATGAAGCAGACGTTGACAGGTTCATTCAATGTTTTGATCCCGTAAGTATCAGGAACAGGTTTACAAAGAAAGGCAGGGAAACTGCCATCAATGTGTTCAGGCTGAAGATAGACGGAGTGTTTAAGTGGACATCCATCCGTTTCAGCAGCATGCCCGGCTCCTCCGGGAATAAGATCATGGTATGCATCACCGTGGTCGAAAGGGATTCCCAGGCGGATTTTGTGGAGATGTCAAGGCAGGTGCTGGGGCTTGAGAAAACCGCAGAAAACCGTCTTTCGGAGAACGGGGCCGAAGAAGACGGCTTAAGCGACGCTTTTCTATGGAATTCCCTCATGGAGATCTCGGATGTGAAATACTTCTGGAAGGACAACGACAGGAGATTTCTGGGGGCAAGCAAATCCTTCCTGGAGTTTTACGGTTTTGACTCCCTTCATGAGATACTTGGCAAAAATGATGAGGAGATGGGCTGGCATCCGGACGATACCCAGTACAGGAGCGATGAATTCGATGTGCTGGAAAAAGGGGCAGTCATACGTAATTCTCCCGGACAGATCTATGCCAAGGGAGCGAGGGTCAATATCCTTGCCACAAAATACCCGATCTACAAAAACGGTAAGATAGAAGGTCTCATCGGATATTTCATAGACACAAATGTGGTGCTTAATTCCGGGGAGGAGATGGATCATGCATTCTTCCTTGATCCGGAGAGCGGTCTCATGAATTCCAGGGGATTTTTCCTGGCATTCCGTACCTTTGATGACGAATACAGACTGAACGGAGAGGAATATGTTATCTGCATCCTGGAGATCGCGGAATATCAGCGTATATTTGCCGAAAAAGGCAGGGCGGAAGCGGACAGGTTCATTTCCGATGCGGTGAATACCATCAACAGATCCTTCCCTGAGGGGACTGTAGTGGCAAAGACCGGAAACAGCAGTTTTATGCTGATAAATAAGGGAAGAACCCTGACGGAACCGGAAAAGATCATTGAAAAATGCGTAAAAAAGCTTAACGATCTTTCAAGTGAGTATCCAATAACGGTAAGCACTGCTCTGGTCAGAGGAGAAGAGAAGAGCTCCATGCATGAACTCTTCCAACTTCTTATCAAACGGCTGAAGGAGGACAAGGAGGATAAGAATGTCAGCATCACCGAAGATGAGACATGTATCGATACACCGGATCCTTTCAGGGATATCCCTCTTCCTCTTATCATAGTAAGGCCGGTAATGACTCTCGGGGGAACCTCCGATGTCAGGTTTATCTTTGTCAATAACAGATACTGTGAATTCTCCGGGGTGAGCAGGGTCGATCTTGTTGGAAAGAGCTACAGGGAATACTACGGCGAGTCCCCGGACTGGCTGGTTTATGCGGGAAGGGCTGCAAACGGAGAGATTGTGACGGGGAGAGTCTTTGAAAGCTCCTTCGGACAGTGGATGGAATATATCGCCTCTCCTTCTACGGCTCTCGGATGCTGTAACATCGTATTCTGGCCCGTGGAAGATACAAAGAATGAGAGAGATCTTCTTACCAAGGGACATGCGGCTGATAACGCCATAATACGTATCGCCCGTTTCCTGAATACGGGAGATCTGGATCTTGGTATAAATAAATCTCTGTCGGAACTTGGAAGAGTGCTGAATCCCGACAGGGTATTCGTGCTGTCTTCCAACGGAACGGTTCTCCATGAATGGTGCGGCGAGGGTGTGCTTCCCAGAAAGAACAGGGGCAGCGCCAATAGTCAGGTCATGGATGTAAGTCCGGCGAAGTTCGCCTTTATAGAGGACAACTGTATCGTGGTAAATGACGTGGAACTTTTCCGTAAGATCGACCCCCAGACCTATGAATTCCTGATCTGGGAAG
>CADBTX010000196.1 GCA_902797705.1 uncultured Lachnospiraceae bacterium
CCTCGATATCAAGACGCATTTCCTCCGGCACTATGACGCAGGCTGCTCCGGTGGAAAGAGGGGTGTACATATCCATCATATTGGCGTCAAAGCCGTAGCTCGCATATGCGCCTACGGCGTCATCCGCGGTGAGATCATAGTAACGCTTATACCACTCGAGGAAGCAGACGAGATTCCCGTGGGTCAGTCTGACGCCCTTAGGTTTTCCTGTAGTTCCCGAGGTATAGAGCAGGGTAAAGATATCTCCCGGCTCTATGTCTCCTTCTTTACTTCGGTGTGACAGTATCTTTTCCCTTGCCTCTTTCGCGGGAGGGAGATCATCATTCCAGTTGCCACCGGACCTTGAAAGATCGAAGATCATGACTCTTCCGGTAAAATCCTGTACTTTATCCCTAAGTTCTTCTGTTGTAATGAGCACGGCTGCTCCGCTGTCTCCCGCCATGAAGGTCAGGCGGTCCGCAGGGTAGGTAGCGTCCAGAGGCTGATAGCATGCTCCGCTCTTCAGTACTCCGACAGAAGCCATTATCATTACTTCGTGCCTCGGGATCATGATGGAGACCACCGACCCACGGCCGATACCCAGATCTATAAGGTATGCGGCTATGCGGTCCGACCACTCATCCATCTCACGGTAGAGAACCTCTCTGTCCTCAAATACACATGCGATATGGTCCGGATATGCTGCCGCACTCTTTTCTATGAGAGAAACAACGGTTGCTGACCTGTCATAGTCAGTCTCAGTCATATTCCACTCATCCATCCTGTCCTTTTGAAGGTCATCCAGGATCACGATATCCGCCACCCGCTGCACGGACGAAGCGGATATCATGGCAGTATCATAGGACGAGAGTATGCTCTCTATCATTTCTTCGGAGTACATATCCGCTCTGTACTCTGCCTCCAGCACATATCTGCCGTCACGGAGACGTACCTGCAGGAGCAGAGGCTCCTTCGGCTGGTCAAGGGAAAGATCTTCTCCAATAGCTGCAGTATCCCCGATCATATAGTCATCTGTCAGCTCCGCCTGATAAGCAAATATCAGGTCAGATGATATACCGTATTTTGCGGCGATCTCCGAAAAGGGATAGATATCGTTGGCCATGGACTGCATCAGCTGGTTCTGAAGTTCCGAAAGATATGCACTCAGTCTCGTCTTCGCGTCAAACCTCGTATATACCGGAAGGGTCTTTACCAGCATGCACATGGTATGCTCGAGACGCGAATCATTTCGTCCGTTATAGATCGTTGTAAAAAGCGCTTCATGCTCACATGAGAATCTCGCAGCCACAACGCCGAAGACACCGGTAAAAAGGGTATTTGGCGTGACGGCCATCTCTTCACAGAGCTGCTTTACTTTCTCTATAGTGATACGGAGGGGGCGGTTCATAAGCCCCTTTTCCGGTTTCTCTATTCTCCTGTCAGGAACAGGGAGTGATTCGACTTCAAGCCCGGAGAAGGTATCGTCGTAGTATTTTGCAGCCTTTTTATATTTCCCCTGCTTTCTTAAAAAGGCTTCCTCCGTTGCCACATCAAATCCGTTGAATTTTTCTGCTGACAGCTCTTCTCCCCGGTATGCCCTGTCCAGATCCTCAAAGAAGATATCGTAGGAATTGCCGTCTGCCAGGATATGATGGAAATCCGTAAAAAGGTATTTCCCGGAATCCGTGACATATATTTCGATCCTGTAGAGCCTTGAATCCGTCAGGCAGAAGGGACGCACCAGATTCTTTTTCTCTTTTTCAAACTCTTTATCGGACAGTTTTTTTAGAGGAACACTGAAGTCAGCATCTCCCATCTTCTGGGATAATGTCCCCTCTCCGTCCACAAAGAAAGCAGCATTCAGATACGGATGGGCCGACACCGTTTCTTCGAGAGCATGAACGAGCCTGTCCGTATCGATCTTATCCTCCAGCTTAAAGAGGAACGGAATATTGTACATGGTAGACTCAGGGTTTTTATCACATATGGCAAAGATTCCCTCCTGGGAGCCTGTAAGGGGCGAGATATCCCCGGTTTGCGGCACTTCACTGTTCTTCGCTTCCCCTATATATTTTTCCATCTTTTCGATGGTATCGTATTCAAAAATATCACTTGTTTTTATTACAACCCCGAATGCATCTGCGAGGCGCACGTTCATCTGCATCGCGCCAAGTGACGTTAATCCTGCATGTGAGAAGGGCGTTGCTATACCAAATGCATCATTTCCCGTAATGTCTGACAGTATGTCGTGGATCTTCTGCTGGGTGCTGTTCCTTGGAACTCCTCCGTCATCCCTCGCACCCATCACAGGTTTCGGCAATGCCTTTTTATCGATCTTATGATTGTCTGTCAGAGGCATTTCATTCAGCTGCATTAAGAAATCCGGCATCATATAGTGAGCGAGACGCTCTCCGGCATAATCCCTTAAGCTTTCCTCATTTATCTCCTTACTCCCGGTATAGTAAGCACAGAGCCACCTGTCCTCAGCCACCGTCACTGCTGCATTGGTCACATCAGGGTAAGAGCTTATGACCTCTTCTATCTCCCCCAGTTCTATCCTTAAGCCACGCAGTTTCACCTGGTTATCACGGCGCCCGTGGAATTCTATTTCCCCGTTACCGTCTATGCGTGCAAGGTCACCGGTCTTATATCCTCTCATGCCCTTAAAGGTGATGAACACCTCTGCCGTCTTTTCGGGGAGATTGATATAGCCTCTTCCCACACCGGCTCCGCATATCAGAAGCTCACCCATCTCACCCAGGGGAACCTCTTCATTATTTTCATCTATGATATAAGTATAGACATTTGCTGACGGCACACCGATCGTGATGCTGTCATCCGACTCCACCACCTTCATGGTACAGCTGATAGTGGCTTCGGTAGGTCCGTAGCCGTTCATGATATATGCATTGGGGCTTGCTTTTGACAGTTTCTCATAGAGTCCCGGAGGGAAAGCTTCCGCCCCCAGATCGTATGAGACGATACCCTGCAGGGCTTTTTCTGCCTGAGGGATAGAAAGGAGCATGGCAAAGTATGAGGGAGTCCCCATCATGCAGTCCACGCCGTTTTTCTCCATCTGCCGTGAAAGCATCACGGGATCGTGTATCTCTTCATCCGTCGCAAGTACCACGGTGAGAGAGTTTGTGAGAGGTATGTATTCCTCCATAAGGGAAAAGTCAAAGGTAAGCGCGGCAATTGCGAGCACCACGTGAGCGCGTCCGGTGATCCCGATCGTCTCATGGTTCTTCTCATTTGGATCTACGAAGTTTGACAGGTTTCCGTGCTCTATCATCACTCCCTTCGGACGTCCCGTAGAGCCTGAGGTATAGATACAGTAGCAGAGGTCTGACGCCTCATGCGAAAGCTTCGGGTTACTGCTGTCTTCATTATTAAGGAGGTCACTTAGCTTAAGTGCCGGACAGCCCGGTACTTCTTCCCTGTCTTTACAGGTCTCCCACGAATACTCATCCATCAGAATGAACTTCGCCCCTGAGTCCTCCAGGATAAACCTTACGCGCTCCTCCGGGTATGAAGGAGAAATAAAGACAAAGGCGCCTCCCGCCTTCAGTACTGCCCATTGCCCCACATAAGCGTCTATGCAGCGGTCTGCCATCACAGCCACTATATCTTCTCTTTTAAGACCTTTTTCTATCAGCGCGTGTGCCGCCCGGTTTACCTTTTCATTAAAGGACTGATAGCTGATGCTGTCCTCACGGCAGACTACAGCTGTCTTTCCCGGATTCTCTGCTGCTGCCCTTTCCAGCCTTTCCGTCACTGATACAAAGGGTATGGAGATCGTAGTATCATTGATATTTGACATATGCTTTCCTCCGCATTCCATTCAGAACATTAATACTGTATTATTCATATCCACGCTTCGTATGTAGTTGATATCCTTTGCCAGCTTCCGTACTATCTCTATCCCGCCGGTACTCTCGTATATATCTCCGTCAAATTCATATTCGGTGGGATCAAATGGCACACCGTTATCACGTATCCGAAGGAGGAGCCCTCCATCCTCTCCTTCATCCAAAACAAGGGAGAGATCGATCCAGTGGGACTTCTTTCCGCCATACCTGATAATATTTATGACCATTTCTTCTGCGGCCACTGCTATCGGCATGGCTCTGTCGCGGGTTATACCAGCCTTCTCACAGGCACCCATCATTTCTCTGGGTATTATGGACGTCTCCTCTATCTCAGCATGGATGGTGATATCGAGGATAGCGTCCGGATTTTCCTCCGGCACCATGTAGAAGTCCTCTCCCGGGTATCTGATCCTTCTGTAGACCTCGATACTGAGTACAGTGAGAAGCTCGGATACCACGTAGCTTAGTGCCATTGAAATATACCCGCTGCCACCGGCACTCTGCCCTATGATGATACCTATATAGGCCACAGGCAGTATGAAGATACCGTTTTGCAGAAAGGTGACAGCTCCGGCAAGACCCGAGTTTTCTATGCTTTCGTAGTAGCTTATGAGGAATTTATTCCAGAGGTAGAAGGGCAGGCATACCATAAACACACGGAGTACCTGTGATGTGATGCTGTATAATGGCTCCTGCCTGATACCAAACATCTGTGTAAGAGTTCCCGGAAGCACCATGACAAAGAGCATGATGAACCCGCAGGCGATGAAGCTGTATTTTAAGACCCTGTTGCACATGGATCTCAGACCGAAATAATCCTTTTCCCCGTAAAGCACACCTGCTATATTGGGGATGATGCCAACTATACCTCCGACTATCATCTCGACTATCATCAGCACATTCTCACATACCGTGTAGACACACATTCCGTCATCTCCGAGGAACGTTAAGATGATGTAATTCAGCCCCAGAGCCTTTACAAGGGCCATGATCATAAATATGAGCATGGGTATACCGGCACTGAAGGCTTCCATAAAGGCTTCCCGCCATCCATCACGGCAGAACACTATCATTCTCTTTGGTGAACGGATATAGAAGATAAAAACGACCATGCCGAAAAAGAATCCCAGCACTGTAGACAGCGAAGCACCCGCTGTGGAAAGAGGTGTGTATTTCAGTAATATAAAGTCAAATATGAGATTGATCACATTGGAAACGATAAGATAGGCACTTGCAAGTTCCGGATGGTTCTCTGCACCGAGAAAATTCATCATCAAAAGACCCGTACCTATAATGGGAGCTCCGAGAAAGCTCACCATTAAGTATCGTCCCGTGAGATCCGAAAGCCCCCCTCCCTTAGCCAGGATATTTCCAAGAGGTATAGCCGCAAAAACCCCTGTCAATGCAAATATGAGTCCCGCAACGACTGTTATTACAAGCGTCACGGTAAATACGGAGGAAGCCCCCTTTTTGTCTCTTTTTCCCAGCATTATACCCGCTGCTATGGCTCCTCCCGTACCCAGTACATA
>CADBTX010000197.1 GCA_902797705.1 uncultured Lachnospiraceae bacterium
GATGAGCAGGGCATTACGACCACATCATGGGATGTGTTTTCAGTTTTATGAAGGAAAAGGATATAGTGAGGATTTCATTGACAACATGGGCAGGATGATCAGGGTGATGGAGGCGGATCCGGCACAGAAGATCCGGCTGAAGACAGAGACAGATATCATCTGTGAAAATTGTCCTAACAATGAGGCCGGAGAATGTAATACGGCTGATAAGGTAAAAAGATATGACGAGGAAGTCCTGAAAGCCTGTGGGTTAGCAGAGGGTGATGTGATCTCTGTCGGCGATTTTACTGAATTGGTAAGGGAGCGGATCATTGACGCAGGTATCAGAAGTGACATTTGCGGAGACTGCAGCTGGGACTATATCTGCAGAGAAAAGGACCGGATTCACAGAACTGTAGCGATGGTTTGATTCAGATTAAGAACGGAGCAGAGGTATGAAGATCGCAGGCCTTGATATAGGAACAACCGGCTGTAAGCTGACGGTATTTGACGAGGGCGGATCGGAGCTTGGAAAATCATATAGGGACTACCCGGTGCAAAGAAATGTGGGCGGTCATGAGATTGATGTGGAAGCTCTCATGGAAGGCGTATTTGCCGTGATAAGCGACATGGCGCAAAAATTTCCCGATATAGCAGGAATCGGAGTCACAAGCTTTGGTGAGACCTTTGTTATGACTGATGAAGACGGCAATCCGCTTGCTCCTGCGATGTTATATACAGATCCCCGCGGAAAGGAAGAATGCCTTGAACTGGTTGAAAAACTCGGTCCTGAAAAAATCGCCCGGATCACCGGAATAACTGCCCACGAAATGTACGGCCTTCCTAAGATCATGTGGAGAAAAAAACATGATCCGGAAATTTTTGAAAAGACCGGGCACATACTTCAGATGGAAGATTATGTGGTATTCTCTTTAACCGGAAATGCTCAGATAGATTATTCGCTGGCTTCCAGAAGCATGGCCTTTGATATAAACAATCTCTGCTGGAGCGATGAGATGCTCGACGCGGCAGGCATAGATAAAGCTTTGTTTTCGAAGCCGGTTCCAACCGGGACAGATGCGGGCGTGATCACTGACAGGGCGGCAAAAAGAACAGGCCTGTCAAAGAATACCCACATTGTATCAATAGCCCATGACCAGGTGGCTGCCTGTGTTGGAGCAGGGGCCTTTGATGAAAATGTAGCGGTGGACGGCGCCGGAACGGTTCAGTGCCTGACCCCCGTTTTTGACGGAATGCCTGAAGCAGAGAAAATGATGCCGGGAAAATATGTCATTGTTCCTCATGTGATCCGGGGAAAGTATGTGACCTACGCTTTTTCCTATACGGGAGGCGCTCTGATCCAGTGGTGTACATCCAATCTTGCAAAAAGGGAAAAGGAACTGGCAAAAGCAAAATCTCTTTCCGTAAATGAATATCTTGAAAAGGATTATTCCTATAACAGACAATCCCTGGGGCTTGATCCTGATGGGCCTTCGGGAATGCTTGTTTTGCCTCATTTCGCCGGAGCGGCGACTCCATATATGGACATGGGTTCAAAAGGAGCGATCCTGGGACTGACCACGGACAGTAAGGTGAGCGACATTTACCGTGCCTGTATGGAGGGCGTCACTTATGAAATGTATTTAAACTATAGGAATGTTGTCAATGCAGGAGCTAAGCCCGAAATCATACATGCAACTGGCGGCGGAGCCCATTCTGCGGTATGGATGCAGATGAAGGCAGATATGCTGGGGCTTCCCGTGATCGCGCTCAGCACCGTGGATGCCGGTACGGTCGGCTCTGCAATGCTTACCGGAATAGCCATAGATGTGTTTAAGGATCTGGAAGAGGCAACCGGTAAAATGGTAGAGAAAATAAATACCTATGAGCCGAGAGCCGAATATCATGAGAAATACATGGAAGTTTTCGGACGATACAGAAAATTATATGATGCTGTCAGGGATTTGATGTCCTGATCATTGGATGTCAATATACGATGACGGTATACCCTATTATATGTCATATTTTGAAGGGAATCTGAGTATTGGGAACACAGCGCAAAGAGGATTGAAATATTTCTATTTCTGCAATACGAGGTACTAATGACAATGATCCGATCAAGGAAAGCCGTGGTAATACTATTAGCTTTATATCTGATCACCGCATTAATCGGATGCGGATACACCGCTCCGGCTCCGGCTGAGAATCCGGTGGCTGAGAACTCCGAGGCCGTGAACTCCGGGACTGAGAACCCGGGGAATGAAGAGGATCTAAATAGGGCCGAATCAGAGGAAGAACCATCGGAGGAGGCGCCGGAAGCCGCCAAAGAGGTGTTCGGGGAAACAGGTGTTTATACGGGGGGAGATCCCTGGATAGATAGCGGGATCAAAGAAAATCTGACAGAAGATATGGAACTCTCTGCGAAGGATGACTTTAATCTGTATGTAAACCATGACTGGTTGATGAGTACTGATATCCCTGAGGGACTGGCTCGATATAACTCATATAGCGAGGCGGAAATAAAAATTAAAGACAAGATCGTAGAATTCATGAATGACAATGAGGTGGAAGGATACGAGGCCGAATTATCACAGACCCTTTATCATGCGTTGCTTGACTGGGAGGCCAGAGATAAGACCGGCTTTAAACCCGCAGTGGAAAAGATCGCAGCCATAATGGATATAAAGAATACAGGCGAGTTGGGATCATTCTTATGCGATACCGGAAAAAGCTGTTTCGTACCATCAGGGATCTGGGTATATAATGGAACATTTTTTGAAGATTCTTCAAAATATATCGTGCAGATACATGACATAAACAACAATCTTATCCTTAATGATTCCTCCGAATATAAGGAGAGGAGCGAGCTGGGAGAATTGTATTATAAGGCATCAAAGGAGCTGTCGGAAAGAATGCTTATGAGGGCCGGATTTTCAAGAGATGAAGCTGACACTGTCTTTGAAGGTGCGATAGAATTTGAATCTCAGCTTGCAGAGTATATTCCTTCTCCGGCTGAAATTTATTCCCCCGAGTATCAAGCTAGCATTACCAACCTTTATGATATGGACGGCTTAAAAGAGCTGTATAAAGCATATCCCATCGAGGAGTACCTCAAGGCAAGAGGATACGGAGGCGCAAAGCAATATCAGGTGACAACGCCGGATTATGCAGTAAAGCTTGGAAGCCTCTATAATGAGGAACATCTTGAACAGATAAAGGACTATATGATCATACACTTCTGCCTGACCGCATCGAATAAGCTGGATAGAGAGGCTTTTGAAGCATATACCAGTTATCGTAATATGTTCTCCGGAGCTTCCGGCAAGATTCCCGAGATCGAATTCGCAATCACAATGGTACGCACCTTTCTTCCTGATGCCATCACAAAGGCCTATGTGGACTATTATCACCTGGAGGACAGCAAGGATAAGATCCGAAGGCTGTGCAGGGATATCATAGAAGTGTACGAAGAAATGCTCAAAGAAGAAGAATGGCTTTCAGAGGAAACGAAGGAAAAGGCGATCGAGAAGCTTCGGTGTATGGAGGTACAGTCAGTATATCCTGACAGATTTACCGATTATGAAAGCCTGGAGTTTACAGGGGATTCGTTATACGAGTGTCTAGAGCAGGCCATGATCTTTCTTAATAAGAATGATGCTTCCCATACAGATCAGAATATCGACAAAGGAGTATGGGATCTGTGGAATGATGATGTTGATCCATTGATGACTAATGCCTGGTATGTTCCCAAAAGGAATACAATGTACATACTTGCGGGTATTGTTGAAGATCCGATCTATAATGAAGACATGTCTGATGAAGAGCTTTACGGAGCACTGGGTCAAGTGATCGGTCACGAGATAAGCCATGCCTTCGATACCACCGGGGCGGAGTGTGACAAGGACGGTAATTTTAAGAACTGGTGGAAAAAAGAAGATCATAAGGCATTTAATGAAAGGGTGGAAAAACTTAAGAAGTATTATAGCAGCATAACGATCTGGACCGGACTGAATGCTTCGGGCGAGCTGGATCATTCGGAGCTCATTGCAGATATGGGGGCTATGAAGGCTATGCTGAGACTTGCGAAGAGTAAAAAGGATTTTGACTATGAGACCTTCTTCAAAGCCAATGCCCGTCTGTGGAGAAACCTTTCAAGTCCCGAGTTTGACTATTATGTTGCCGTACAGGATCCACATCCGCTGGATTATCTCAGAGCCAATGTTGTTGAACAGCAGTATGAGGAATTCTATGAAACCTTCGGGGTAGAAGAGGGAGACGGGATGTATCTTGCCCCTGAGGACAGGGTCGCAGTCTGGTAAATAGAGTTAGTGGGGCAAAGCCACAAGAAGTCATGGATTTTGCTAAGGCCCATGATGTGTCTTAAGAAAATCATCTATTTCCTCTGTGCACTCGATCATTGCTTCCTCATTTCCTTCTATGGTACCGCCAAGA
>CADBTX010000198.1 GCA_902797705.1 uncultured Lachnospiraceae bacterium
CCGGTGATTATGAGTCCGGCGTTGGTATCTCCCTTAACGTATTTCACGGCACCGTCCATGGAACCGAAGAAGCTTGACTCTTCCTGTATCTTATCCCGGCGCGCCTTTGCCTCCTTGTCGTCAATGGCGCCGGAATTAAGGTCCGCATCTATGGCCATCTGTTTACCGGGCATGGCATCCAGTGTGAATCTGGCCGTAACCTCCGACACTCTTTCGGAACCTTTGTTGATGACCACCAGCTGCACAATGAGCAGGATGATATATACAATGGTTCCCACGATAAGGTCATTTCCGCCCACGAACTGTCCGAAGGTCCGGACCACGTTTCCCGGATCACCCGTTGTAAGGATCAGCTTCGTGGAAGAAACGTTCAGCGATATACGGAATATGGTGGTAAAAAGAAGTATGGTGGGATAGTAGGACATATCCAGCACTTCTTTTACAAACAGCGTATTGAACAATATGGCAAAGGCAATGGCCATATTGAAGGCAAGGCACACGTCCAGAACGGTGGCCGGCAGGGTGATTATCATGAAGACAAAGGCGCACAGAAGATACAGTGCGACCCCTACATCAAATACGTTAAATACTTTGCCTTTTCCCTGCGATTTAACAGGCATCTATCCCTCGTCAGCCGCTCTGCGGTCTTTTTCCTTCCCGTTCTTCCCTATGATTATACACTAAGGCGAGGACTTCCGCCACCGCCTGATACAGTTCCGGAGGAATAATGTCCCCCAGCTCCACGTTGTGATATATCATCCTGGCAAGAGGTTTGTTTTCTACTATCTCCACATCATTTTCCCTGGCCACTTCCTTTATCTTCTGGGCCAGAAAATCTGTACCCTTCGCCACAACTATGGGGGCTGCGGCAATGGTGACGTCATACCGGAGAGCCACGGCGAAATGGGTCGGGTTTGTGATGACCACATCCGCCTGGGGAATAGCCGCCATCATACGGCGCTGGCTCACTTCCCTCATCTTCTGCCGGATCTTTCCCTTTATCTGGGGATCTCCTTCGGAATTCTTGTACTCATCCTTCACTTCCTGCTTGGTCATCATCATGTCCTTATGGAATTTCCACCTTCTGTAGGCATAATCCGCAATGCCTACCACCAGGTAGAGGATGGATATCCTGAGTCCCATATCAAGGACAGTATCCAGCACCAGTCCCACTCCCTCCTTAAGGGAAAACTGCTCAAGGAGCATGATCATCCCTATCTTATCCCTTAAGGTGATAAAGGCCATGTAGCCGATGACCAGGATCTTTACAAAGGCCTTAAGGAGCTCGAAGAGCTTCTCCATGGAGAAGAGCCTCTTTACGCCGCTTAAGGGAGAGAGCTTGTTAAATTTGGGCTGAAGGGGCTTCGTTGTGGGAGCCCATTTTACCTGCACCAGGTTTACTATGACCGATATGGCAAATCCCACCAGCAGTATCGGCAGCAGGATCAGAAGCATCTGAAGGGCGCAGCGGTTGATATAATTGCAGAAGTCTCTTACGCTGATCTTCCCTCCTGTCAGGTATATATGCTCCGGTATACCGGAATATACCCAGTTGAAGAGCTCCATGAACCTGGTGCCCGTATAGAATCCGATGATCCTGAGAAGAAGAAAGACCGCGATCAGGCTGATGGCGTTATTGAGCTCCTGACTCTTGGCAACCTGCCCTTCTTTCCTCGCATCGGTCAGTTTTTTCTGGGTGGGCTCTTCTGTCTTCTCTCCTCCTTCTCCGTCCCCGAAGAACTGAAGATCAAGCTTTAAGAGCGGCACGTATTTTACCTTGAGAAGATCATCCCTGTAGTTCATCCGCTGCTCATTACCTCTACTATGTTGGTGACCATCCTCTTCATCTCCCCGGCGATATAATCGCTCATCACCGGGATAAGCGCAGTGGTGGCGATAAGGGCGGTAAAGCCCACAAATATCTTGAGCTGTACTCCCACCGAGAACATGTTCATCTGGGGCGCCACCTTTGCCAGTATGCCAAGCACCGAATTAAGCAGCAGCATAGTGGCATAGATCGGAAGATAGATCCTGAAGGCGATGATAAATGAATCCATGATATAGCCCGTCACCACATACACCAGCCCCTCCCCCGGAAGGGATGCATGTCCCATGGGAATAAGGGTGAAGCTTTCGAAAAAGGCCCTTAAGATATAGTGGTGCAGGTTCGTCAGCATCATTATCAGCATAAAGGCGTACTGATAAAGGGAACCTGTAAAGCCCGTCTGCTGTCTGGTCATGGGATCAAAGATACTGACCATGGCAAGACCTATATCCCTGTCAATATTGGAACCCGCAAACTGCAGCACATACAGTGCCAGATTGGCACAGAACCCTATGGTGACGCCGCAGAAAGCCTCCTTTATCACCAGGATGGCGTATCCTATAACGGTGCTGTACTCCAATACCTCATGGGGCACCACGGTGACATAGGTCAAAAACGCAATAAAGACTGCCAGTCCCGCCTTTATCCGCCTCGGCACGTTATTGGTGCTGAAAAAGGGCGCCGAAAACATGAATGACGCGATCCTCGTCAATATAAGCAGATAATATTCCAGATCGGTTACAGAAAAATTATACCAAAACACTTCTAAAGATCAGTATCAACCCAAAATCACTTAATGTACAAAGAAAAATCCGACCACAGGCTTTCGGTGAAAGTCACCATATTATTCATCATCCAGTGTCCCATCACCATAAGCCCTATGAATATGGCTATTACCTTTGGAACGAATGTCAGAGTCTGCTCCTGAATGGATGTAACAGTCTGAAAAATGGATATCGTAAGTCCCACCACCAGGGATATAAGGAGCAGCGGCGCCGCAGTGGTGATGATAACGTAAAGAGTATTTCTTGTGATATCCGATACCGTATCAATTGTCATATGCCGTAATCCTCCTTTTTCCGGAAAACTAATAGAAGGTCTTGACCAGGGATCCGATCACCAGATTCCATCCGTCCGCCAGTACAAAAAGCAATATCTTAAAGGGCATGGAGATAGTGGTTGGCGGCAGCATCATCATACCCATACTCATCAGGGTGGAGGCCACCACCATATCTATCACTATAAAGGGAATGTATATCAAAAATCCTATGATAAAAGCTGTCCTCAATTCCGATATGCAAAAGGCGGGTATCAGAACGTAATTCGGGATGTCATCCAGTTCGTCCACGGGATCCAGCTTGGCGATATCGAGAAAGAGCTGTACATCCCTTTTCTGGGTCTGTCCGTACATGAACTGCCGAAGGGGTTCCATGGCCCTCTCCCTGAACTCCGTCTGGGTTATCTGCCCTGCTTCAAAGGGCTGCACAGCCTTTACATTTATCTCATTAATGGCAGGCTGCATGATGAAAAAGGTAAGAAACAGGGACAGACCGATAAGCACCTGGTTCGGAGGCGCTGTCTGGGTTCCTATGGCTGTCCTTGTGAAATGCATGACTATGATGATCCTGGTAAAGGAGGTCATCATGATAAGGAGAAAAGGAGCAAGGGATAATAGAGTAAGGGTAATAAGGATCCTTAAGGACCCCGAAAGATTTCCCCTCTCGTCGGAATAGGTGATATTAAGGTTATTGCCGATATTAAGCTCCCTTATGTCCTCAGGGGTCTCCGAGGTTCCCGGCTCACGTATGACCGTACTGGAATTATAGGGGTTGTCGCTTAAGCCCAGATCATTGTAGTTCTCGCTGCGCTCCCCGGGCACAGTAACCGTATCTCCCCTGGAAGCCCCGGTATTGCTTGTGATATTCTCCTGGGCATGCACGGGAAAGGCTATTAAGATAATAAGAGATAAAAGAAAAACGGCTGCAAATGCCAACCGTATTTCCTTAACAAGCTTTCCAGCATTCATATTCATTTCCTGTCATTCTTAACGAGGGCGTTTCCTGCTTTTTCAAGCAGTTTCCTGAAATCCACCGTCGTATCGGCCTCCGCAGTATCCACCGAAAGAGGTACGAAGTCCTCGGGAAGCTCACTTATAAGCCCTACCCGGTCCTTTGACTCCGAAAGCAGGAGATACTTTTCCCCCGCCTGAATGAGATAAACGTTCTTTCCTCCCGGAAGCCGCAGCGATTCCACAACTTTTATATTGCGGCCGGTCATCTTCTGCTTTTCAATGGAGCCCACTATCCTGGCTGTAAAATATGTAGCAAGAAGTACCAGTACAAATATAAGGATTGCCGACAGGAGCTCGGCTATTCCCCGGCCACCTGCCAAAAGGCAGAGTTCCATTTATCCTACAACTTTCTTCACGGCTTCCAGCACACGCTCTGCCTGGAAAGGCTTAACTATGAAGTCCTTTGCTCCGGCCTGGATAGCCTCGATAACCATCGCCTGCTGTCCCATTGCAGAACACATTATGACCATAGCGGAAGGATCTGACGCTTTTATCTTCTTTAATGCCTGAATTCCGTCCATCTCCGGCATTGTAATGTCCATCAATACCAGATCGGGCTTAACTTCAGCGTACTTTTCAACAGCTTTGGCGCCGTTCTCTGCTTCTCCTGCAACATTGTAGCCATTCTTGGAAAGAATGTCCTTGATCATCATTCTCATGAATGCTGCATCGTCACAAATCAGAATGTTTTTAGCCATAGTTCTCTTCTCCCTTTACTTAACTATTTCAGTAACCCTGACGCCGAAACTTTCTTCGATAACCACTACCTCGCCCTTTGCCACATACTTGCCGTTAACAAGGACATCAATGGGCTCACCGGCTATCTTCTCTAATTCTATAATAGTTCCGGGTGCAAAATCAAGGATTTCATTTATAGATTTATGGGTTCTGCCGAGTTCTACAGTAACTTCAAGCGGAACATCCTTGATAAGCTCGATATTTTCCTGACTCTGCAGAGGATTTATATCCCCCGAGAAATTCTGGAAAGTGGCCTGCTGAACATTCACAGGCTGCATGGGCTGCATCATCGGCATGCCCATCCCCATCTGGGGCTGCATCATCGGCATGCCCATTCCCATCTGCATTCCCGGCTGCATCCCGGGCTGCATTCCCATCTGGGGCTGCATTCCCATCTGCATTCCGGGGTCCATGGCCTGAGGCATTGGCTGCTGTGCCGCTGGCTGCTGCGGCATTGCCTGAGGCTCCGGTGCAGGAGGCGGTGCTGCCGGCTCCGGTTCTGAAGCGGCTGCTCCTCCGTCTGTTGCTCCTCCCTCTCCGATAAAGAAGTTATATAACTCCTTCGCGAAGGGTATGGGATAAAGCTGCATTATCGAGCTGTCAACCAGGTCTTCACCTATCTGGAGATCAAAGGATATCTTTACAAACTCGCCTTCCAGGAAGGACGCTATGTCTCCAGGCTGTCCGAATTCTCCCAGATCCACCAGGGAAGCCTCCGGAGGGCTTATATCTATCATCTTTCCCAGCATTGAGGAAAGAGATGTGGCTGCGGAGCCCATCATCTGGTTCATGGCCTCTGAAATGGCCGACAGATGGAGTTCTCCCAGTTCACCTTCTGTATTGGTACCGTCACCGCCCATCATCAGGTCGGTTATTACCTTTACATCATTCTCTTTTAATACAAGAATATTGGAACCGTCAAGTCCTACTTTGTAATGTATCTGAACAAATACACAGGGCTTCTCGTAATCCTTTATCAGTGTATCCCAGGTACAGACCTCAACCGTAGGAGTAGTGATATTAACCTTGCGGTTCACCAGGGAATACAGCGTCGTGGCCGAAGTACCCATACTTATATTGGCTACTTCACCTACCGCGTCCCTTTCTATCTCGGAGAGAAGTTCATCCCCTCCTCCGCCCGCCGGTGCTTCAGCAGGTGCTTCAGAGGGAGCCGCTTCGCCGCCGCCATCATCGGCGGACATGCCGCTAAGGAGAGAATTTATCTCATCCTGAGATAACATTCCATCCATTTAGTTTCCCTCCTCTCTGATTATTGATGTGACCCTGACCGCATAGTCGTTCTTTATGGCACCGGGCAGAGCCGTAAATTTCTTTATATTGCCCACATATACGTTCAATTCTTCCGCCACCTTGCTGTCCAGACGTATGATATCACCGGGCTGCAGGTTCACGAAATCCTGAACCGATATTATGCTGTGTCCGAGCACCGCCTTAACAGGCATGGAAACATGATTTATAAGATCTTCCAGATGCTCGTGGTAATCCTCATCATTTCCGTTCTGCATATTGGCAAACCAGAACTTGGTGTTCAGCTTGTCCATAATACTTTCCAATGTCAGGAAAGGCAGACAGATGTTCATAAGACCCTCAACATCACCTATCCTCATATTCAGGGTGACGATGGAGATCATTTCGGTGGGAGCAATGATCTGTGCAAACTGGGGATTGGTCTCCACTCTTTCCAGTACCGGAGAAAGCTCTACCACGTTCTTCCAGGGCTCCCGGAGAAGTCTGACGCAGATCACCATGATCTTTTCCAGAATGGAAAGCTCTATGTCCGAGTATTCCCTGCTCTTTTCCAGGGGATCCCCCTGTCCTCCCAGCATTCTGTCTATTATAGCAAAACCCAGATTGCTGGCAAGCTCTATCATCACATTTCCCGTCAGGGGCAGGAAGTTGATTATACCAAGAATTACCGGGTTGGGCAACGAATTGGAAAACTCCGAGAAGGTAAGGGCTTCGGAATTCACCACCGTCACCTGTGCATTCTTTCTCAGGTAAACAGGAAGGTTGGTGGACAAAAGCCTTCCGTAATGCTCGAAGATTATCTCCAGGGTTCTTAAATGCTCTTTTGAAAATTTTGCGGGACGCTTGAAGTCATAGTCCTTGACAGGCCGTTCATTGGCCTCCTTCATGTCGTCCGCATCTATCTCACCGGAACTTAATCCCGCCAGCAGGGCGTCTATCTCATCCTGGGACAGTACATCTGCCATAAGGTCTTCTCCCTCAATTTATTTTAAGAAATAAGCCAGCTTGAGAATGAGACCCCGGTAATGAACTTGGAATTATACATTTCCTGAAGTTCCTCCAGTATCCTCTCCTGGATCGCCTCGGTTCCCATGGCATTGATCTCTTCCAGGGTATAATTGCCTATAACCTTGTTGATCGCATCCTTGATAAGTCCCACCTGGGCATCCATATTGGCGCCGTAGGTGGCATAATCGCTGTCCTTGGTGTTCAGGGAAAGGGTAACTCCCACAACCGCATAATGCGCGGTGCCGTCACCGGATTCGGGATCCACCTTAAGGGGGATCGTAAGCTGGTCAGCGATGTCATAGGGGGAGATATCCGCAATGGATACGTTATTTGCCGCACTGGCAATATCCCCGCTGCTTGCAATGCCCAGGTCAAGATTTATCGCACCGCCTATATCTCCTACGAGAGCCAGCACTTTCTGGTTCGTAGGGATGATGGTGAACATCATGATACCTGTCATTACGGTATTTACCACAAGTAAAGCAAGTATGATTATCGCTAGAAGATTCTTTTTCATTTACAGCACCTGTTTTCTTCAGCTGGCGTCTGCCAGCTCGTTGTAGATCTTTATTTCCACCCGGCGGTTCTTCGCCCGCCCCTCGGGAGTGGAATTATCGGCTATGGGAACATACTCTCCGCGGCCGCTGTGCTTGATATGGGACGGATCCAAAAGCGTGGTATCAATGATATAATGGAAAACGCTTAAGGCTCTCGCACCCGACAGCTCATCATTGCTGGCAAACTGTCCGTGACCTCCTATAGGCACGTTATCCGTATGTCCCTCTATCTCTATGGTATCCTGAGCATAGCGCTCAAGTATCTGTCCGAGCTTATTCAGAACCGGCTTAGCATCGTCTTTTATTGTAGCACTTCCTGAGTCAAATAACAACGAGCCGTTCATGGTGAGGAGAACGTACTGGCTGGTGTAATCAATGTCTATCTCCCGGCCAAGGCTGCTCTCTTCAATGGCCTCCTCTATCTTCTCCGCCAGCTCCTCCGAAGCCTTCAGCTGAGCTTCCGTAAGCTCCTCCTTGACCTCTTCTATCTCTTCGCTTCCGCTCTGTCCGGCCTCAGTGGAATCCTGTGAGCCTTCCAGTCCTCCGTTTGTGGTCGCGTCCTCTTCGGATTCGGAATTATTGTTTACCTCATTGTCCTGCTTTCCCGAGGCGCTCACACCCATGGAACTGAAATACTGGGAAAGCTCATTCAGCTGGCTGACGCCGTTACTTACAAGCACACCGTCTCCGATGGCGGTTCCTCCCCCTTCAAAGATACTGAAGGTCTCAGCAAAGGATTTTGCCACTTCCTCATACTTTGCCGCATCCACAGATGACATGGAGAAAAGTAACACGAAGAAGCATAGCAGCAGGTTCATCAGATCTGAGAAAGTCGCGGTCCAGGCCGGTGCGCCGGGTTTGACTTCTTCAGGCTTTTTATTCTTAGCCATCTATCGACCTCCCGGTTTATCCTTCGCCGCCTCCGCCGTCTCCGCCTTCACCCATGGCTGCCGAATCCTTAGGAGACAGATACGACTTCAGTTTTTCTTCTATGACACGGGGGTTCTCTCCCGCCTGAATGGAGAGCAGGCCCTCAACCTGTATCCCCTTTACAGCCATCTCTTCACTGTTCTTTCCCTTAAGCTTTGTGGATATGGGCGTACACAGCCAGTTGGCAAGCAGGGAACCGTAGTATGTGGTTACCAGCGCCACCGCCATGGAAGGTCCGATGGAGGAAGGATCCGACAGGTTCTTAAGCATGTTTATAAGTCCGATCAGGGTTCCGATCATTCCCCATGCAGGTCCCATGGCTCCAACGTCTTCCCAGAATGCCGCATTGGCCTTATGCCTGTCCTCCACGGCGTTCATCTCGGTTTCCATGATGGCCCTGACCAGTTCCGGATCGGTACCGTCAACCACCAGCATTATACCCTTCTTAAGGAAAGGGTCCTCTATATTTCCCGCTGCTTCTTCCAGGGAAAGGAGGCCTTCCTTTCTGGCAACGTTGGAAAGATCTATTATCTGTTTGATTATATCGGCG
>CADBTX010000199.1 GCA_902797705.1 uncultured Lachnospiraceae bacterium
CGGGTCTATATAGAGGTTATTGTCCGAAACCTTAGCCTGGGAATGTTTCTGTTTAAGGATCTCAAGTTTCCCGGCATTAATGTCAGTGCCGAAGAGGTCATGCACGGTCTTTATTGCCTGAGTGCTGCCCTTATTCATTTTCTTCGCGCTCTTCTGGGCTTTAGGCTTCTGTACGGTAAATTTTGACTTTTTGCGGACAAAATCGGATATTGTCCGCAAAAATCCAGCTTCGCCGGACACGCCGACCAGCTAACTGGTTGCCTGGTCAACAGGGATAAAATGATCGCTGCACACTGCCGAAGTCTCGGCTATACTCTGGTAACCGAGAATATAAAATGCTACCGATTTATTGATGACCTCGACATCACAACATGGCTTACTCCCGGTGACGTCTAACAAACATCTAAGGTTGTTTTTTCCCATTTATGCTGATAGAATAACTCCTCGAATCACGTTATATAGACCTGCATGAGGCGGAACCGGAGACCCTGATAGTATCGAATACATAGGAGAATAATATGCCAGGAGGATCATTTTCATTGATTTACGGTGTTCTGCGCCGGAGAAGTGTTCATCTTGCGAAAAATCGGAGAAAAGCTGCACTTATCGTTTTTCTGACCATAATACTGATGCTGTCCGGAGCAGGTGCTGCTCAGGTATTTGCATCAGATGATCTGTTCCGGATCACCTCCATTGATGTGGGAAAGGGCGACTGCTTCCTTGTCCAGACAGGGTCAGCCCTAAGCCTGAACAATGTGCTTGTAGATACGGGATATAAGGATACGGCGGAGGAAGTGACAGAGTACCTTAAAAGCCAGAGTGTGAACAGCCTTGATGCAATGATAATTTCCCACTATGACAAGGATCACGCCGGAGGTGCTGCGGGGATCATCAGGGATTCCGGGATAGAGATTGATAAAATATATCTGCCTGATTATGAAGCCACAAAAAAGTCCTATGGTGAATTGATGGAGGTTCTAAACGACGAGGATTGCAACATCCCCTTTGAAATTGTGGATGACTGCGGATCATTCCGGGTCGGCGGGGCGGTATATGATCTTTACCCCAGTAATGTAGAGTTTACGGGAGATAATGATAATGATATTTCCCTTGCGGCTATTCTTAGCTATGAGGGGAAGAAGGCTCTTTTTGCGGGTGACCTGGAGGAAGAGGGAATAGACAGATTTCTTGAGGATTATGAGATTCCTGAGGTAGATATCTTAAAGCTTCCCCATCATGGAAGTAAAGGGGACAATACCGTCGAGCTCCTGCAGCTTTTAAGGAATAATGGGCTCCTCTTCATTACCGATGGCCACGAAAAAAGGGCTTCCGGCTCCCTTATGGATCTCCTTCAGGAAAGAGAATACAGGTTTTTCAGCAGTGCAGACGATGGCACTGTAAAGGTTACATACGATAAGGACAGAGATACATATACAATTGAAAAGACCGGGGGACTGGAGAAATTTTTAGTATCCGGGGACTGGCAATATGTCCTGAATGACAATGATAAGGCTGTGATCATGGGATATACGGGCACGGATGCGTCGCCTGCTGTCCCCCGGGAGCTGGCCGGAAAAACCGTTAAATCCATCGGGGATTCTGCTTTTTATAATAATAAGGTGATCAGGAGCGTTACGGTACCGGAGCATATCACAAAGATCGGAAGCTCGGCCTTTTCCTGGTGCGAAAACCTTACGGAGATAAATGTTCCCGGAAGCGTTGAAAAAATTGGGGATGCTGCCTTTTCCTGGAGCACTGAACTGAAAAGGGCAGCGATAGGAGAAGGCGTAGAAAAGATAGGGGAATCCGGTTTTGAGGGCTGTAAAAGCCTTGAAGGCGTGAAGATACCGGAGAGTATGAGTAAGATATCCGAGTCACTGTTTGCAAAGTGCACGGGTCTTAAGAACGTGGAAATACCGGGCAGCATCAGGATCGTGGAAAGCGAAGCATTCAAGCGCTGCACCGGGTTAAAAAAAGTGGATATCCCGGAGGGAGTGGAGGAGATAGGTGAAGGAGCCTTTGAGCGGTGTCAGGGTCTTGAGAAGATATCCATCCCCTCCAGCCTGAATACCATAGGACCGGCTGCCTTTAATTCCTGCGACAGGCTTTCATTTATCGACTACTTCGGTACAATGGCAGAATGGAGAATGATAAGCATTGCCCCCGACAGCGGCCTCACGTCCGGGAGACTGGTGATCAGCTGCAAGGATGGGATCATCGGAGGAGAGCCGGGATCCGGAGAAGGGAGCGGAGAAAAGGCACTTATAGACCGGGTACCGCCTGCAGAGGGAGAAAGATATGCTTCCTCCGCTGACAATTTTGCTCCAATTACTTCCGGTGGAAGGATAAATAAATTGCAGCTGGATTTTTCCAGGATAAAGGAGTCGGATGTGGCACCCGATGACCTTAAAATGACTGTCTTAAGGGGAAGCAGGTTCACTACTGTTTCAAGGGTAGCCCCCGGAAGTACCCCCTCTTTTGAGGGCGGTGTGAAGGTAAGGGTAAATAAAAAGACCGGCATAGCATCCGTCACCTGCAGGACTGACGGAAGGGCTTCTCTCCCTATGGAGGATGGCACCTTATATACCATCACCTTCAAGGTGGACAGGCCGAGAGCCGCAAGGCTTAAGATCCCTTCCGGATCGGAGCCGGTAATAAAGACGATCCGTGAGCTTTTTAATACAGATATCGACAGCGGCATCCTTTCGGCGGCACCTAAGAGGAATACTGCCGGGGTCATGGTTTCCGGCAGCAATACGCTCATCATCACCCCAGGAGGGAAGGATGTCATAAGGGTTCAATATAAATATCTGAATAAAAGATACAGGATGAAAATAAGGATACAGGGGTGACTTTCGGGAAATTTTCTGTGGAACTTGCCATAACCTTCATTGCCTTAGACAGTGGGTCCAGTGCTTTGTGGGATCATTCTCTGAGACCGTCGTCACCAGATTGTGTTCATGAGGTTCTACCTCCTCCTGCGCGCCGGAGGGCGGGGTAAATCACACTTTATATATACGACAAAATCGGCGTTTTCAATATGTCATGTTTCTGACAGAAGTGACTATTCGACAGGTGATCATCCTATTCTTTTTGCAACTACGACAAACCTTCCGTTCTTCGTATGATAAGCACAGGTAGACAGTGTGATGAAGGTATCTCCGTA
>CADBTX010000200.1 GCA_902797705.1 uncultured Lachnospiraceae bacterium
TCATCCTATTCTTTTTGCAACTACGACAAACCTTCCGTTCTTCGTATGATAAGCACAGGTAGACAGTGTGATGAAGGTATCTCCGTATTCCGCACTTATACCGGTATCATACTCCGATAATTCTTTTATATTGCTGTAGTAATGATCAAAGTCCTCTTTGCTGTCAGCCTGATAGAAATCATAATATCTGAACTCGCCCGAATCCTCCGGCAGGACTTCGGACCTGAAGACCGATAAGACCTGATAACGCCTTTTTTCATAGAGAGTATTAAATTCTATTATCTCATGGCTGCTTAGATAATCTTCGCTCTCATATGCGTCCAGACTGCCGAACATTGTGTTGTTACGCATATGATGTCCGTATATTATTATATTTGTGCCGGGTGTTTCCACATCGGCAATATCCTTTACGAACAGGGTACCATATATACTTTTTTGCCCATAAAAATCGTGATGAAGATAATAATCCTCATCACTTGTCTTAACCACGGGATAATCAATGACCGTGCCCGGTATCTTAAGCCATCCGATTATATCGGGATTTACTTCAAGAAGCCCCGTAAACTCATCCGATACCTTCTTCTCCTGTTCATCCCCATCTCCGGAAACAGCCTTATCCCGGCTTTCAGTCCTCTTTGAATACTCTTTATCTATGCTGAGCGCCGCACTCTCCCCTTCTTCCGGGATGAGTTCCCTTTCTTTATGCCTTCCCTCTTCCGTATCAGCCTTAAGTTTCTTAAGACCCTCCGTCGTCCTTTCGTTCCTGAAATAACCGGTAAGCGAAAACAACAGAATTATCACCAGTGCAGAAAAGATGATCCTGAGAAGGATGATCAGACGGCGTTGCATTTTTTGTACCTTGCCGCAGGCAAGTGTGCTCACCGGTGACGTGCCTGCGCGGCACCGATGGAAGTTTGAAACATTTTTTTCAAACTTCATTCCCTCTGTTTATTCTCCGTTCTGATCTTGCCCTCCATCTGCTGTAGAACATGCAAAGGGAAATTTCGATCCTGGCCGCGATCCTGTTAAGCCTGCCGCCCTTATTATACTTTTCCACAAGCTTTTCAATATGTTCTCTCCGTATATAATCATCAAAGTCTCCCAGTGATTCCACAGTCACGATCAGCATATCGGTAAGGAGCAGCAAAAAAGCGATGGGAACAATGGGAATGTCAGTTCCTGCAGTCTTTGGTTCCTCTGAACTCTTTTGTGATTCTTTTTTTGATGCAGCGCTCTTTTCAGGCTTTATTACAGCCTCACTTTCTGTGTTCTCCTGTACTACCGGAGTTATCACGGCATTTTCTGTCTGAGGTGCCTGATAAGCCTGAGCCGCCTGCATTTTTTTCAGTTCCTCTTCCTGATGCGCTATGTTGGCACGGCTTAATTCAATTTCCTTCTCCTTCTCGGTCATTTCCACATCATCGCTATGATGCTTCCTTTTTCCGCCGCCGGATGATGAAACATTGATATCAACAACGCTATCTGCGGCATACACCGGCAGGAAAGAGCATCCCACGCTCCCGGTAATTATGATCAAAAACGCTGAAATAAGGATCAAACCTATTTTTTTCATTCTATTCCAATGCCTGTCCTTTCTGTTTTTCAGTATAGATTTGCGGATACCGCGCTCGGCCTTATCCTCAGTGTAAATTTATATTTTGCCGCATTCTTTCCAAGTCCGTAGAAAGCCGTGATCTTCGCTTTTCCTTTTGCCGAATTTACGGATATCATCCCGGAATTTTCAGAAACTGATGCCACGGACGGGTTTGAGGATTTCCATACTGAAGGGGAAAGGATCTCGTTTACAACGTGCTCATTGCCGTCCACGTATCCCTCGGTATTGAATGAAAGGTACTGCTTTCTGTTTAATTCAGGTGTAACCACGTGTATGGTATAGGAGCCGGTAGGGATAAGCTGACCCCCTGACCTGACATAGCCTGTGATCTCCGCATCTCCGCTCTTTTTCCCTTTCACTATACCGCTTTTCTTTCCGACAGATGCGATCTTCTTGTTACTGGATCTGTATACCTCCGCCTTGTATATATATGGCTTCACATCAAACTTCTGCTTACGCGCTATCACGCAGTAATTTGTAGATATGGCATTTTCATGAGTTACGTGCCTGAGCTTTGTCCAGTCTGAAGGCAGCCCCTCAGGAGCTTTCTCCTCGATGGCATCCGGACAATCGTGTTTTTTCGAGAACAACACCCAGATGGTGGTATCAGTTCCAAACTTCAGATCGGATATCTGATAATCGGATATATCACTTACCGAGAAATCCTGCACCTCGTCATTGATAATTATCTTATCAATGACATAAGTATCACCATCCGGAGCCGCAGCGTCCTCCTTTATATCCTCAGCGTTTATTTCAAGGTCAACCGGACTGCCCCAGGGCGCGGAAACCGTTGCCGGCTTATCACCGCTAAATACAATAGGTCCTTCCAGTTCTCCCTGGTTTCTGTCCGTATAGCGCAGCAGTTTAACAGAACCGTTCCCGGAAGGCGCTCCGGAGGCTTTTATGGATACGTTTACATTTAGACTGTCGATAAAATCATCCAGCTCATCATCCATAGTTTCGATGATCTCTTCCATAAAACCAATTTGTCCATATATGTTGTACCATTTGCCGCCGGTTCCCGTATACAGGCCACTATACTTGCTATCAAATTCTGTCGAGGTAACCACGCTTGTATGGATATTTCGATTTGATAGTTCATTTGTCACCTCATTCATACTTGGGGCAACTCTATTCCCAAATTTTCCCTCCTTAAATTCAGCATCTGTAATGAGAAAAACAAACTTCTGGGCATCGCTTCTCCAATCGAAGCCATCTACATCAGGTACTCCATCATTCGCCTTATACAGCATCGCCAGAGCCTCGGTTGGTGTTTCGGGCGGACCAGGATTGCCTCCTGACACACTTATATCACCAACCGTTCTGGTCAGTTCCTCGCTATCATCAGTATCTTCAGTTTTAACGAACCAGTAACTGCCATCAGCCTTTGTATGAAATGTTGTTACTTCATTCCCTTGAGCATCCTTATAATCAATAATGGCGATCCTGGGATCAATGCCTACCCCTACATCTGATGCATCTTCTATCCTCCTGTTATAATCGTAAAGCCTATTCAGGAAGGATATGATATTATTTTTTACACTGGTTATCTCGTCGCCCATTGAACCGGTGGAATCAATTACAAACACAACATCCACAGGAGCACGCTTCAAAATGGTGATCATATCACCATCCGCGGCATATGTCGCCGCCGGCGAAAAAGACAGGCAGAGTGCCAATGACAGCAGCAATGCAAGTTTCTTCCTTAGTCTGTCTATCACTTTTTCCAATCCTCCATCA
>CADBTX010000201.1 GCA_902797705.1 uncultured Lachnospiraceae bacterium
CCCTGCAATACCGCTTCATCCGAAAGAGCCTTTGCCTGATCCCTCTTAAATACTGCGGGTCTTAATCCGTACCTCACTATATCCGGGTAGGAATCCGGGAAGGTATAACCGAGTATCAATATCGGCTTTTCTATACCGCCCCTCCTAAGTTCCAGCGCTTCCTCAATGGTGGCCACCGCAAAGCCGAAGATAAATTCCTCATCCACGGTCTCCCTCGCGATCTCCAGGGCACCGTGTCCGTAACCGTCTGCCTTTATTACGGCGATCATCCTTGTACCGGGCCTCATCCTCTTATACAGGGCCCTCATATTGTCATGTATGGCGTCAAGATCTATATAGATCGCAGCCCTTTCATGCAAACTCATAAATCACCTGATATTTTCAATAATATCCGAGGCGGTCATGCCGTGTCTTCCTTTGTTCTCCGCAGCTCTGTCACCGGCAGCCCCGTGGAGAGCGGCGCCGAGATATGCGGCGCTGTCCGGGGCCACGCCCTGGGCTATAAGGGACACGATGATCCCCGTAAGCACATCACCGCTTCCCGCTGTGGCCATGCCGTTATTTCCGTTGAGATTGAGCACCAGCCTTCCGCTGCTCATGGCGGTAACTGTCCTCGAATCCTTCAGCACGCAGGTCACATGGTAGCCTGAAGCAAAGTCCTCCGCCACATCCGTTATGTGCGATTTTATCTCCGGAACCGGAATACCGGTAAGAGCGGACATCTCCCTGATATGGGGAGTGATGACTATCTCCGAGGAGCACTCCGTCATGATCTCCAGATTTTTTGAAATGATATTTAAGGCATCCGCATCCAGAACCAGGGGAAGATGCCCCGCATTCTTAAGCACTGTCCTTAAAAGCCCTTCCGAGCCCGGATCCCTTCCTATGCCTGGTCCGACGGCTATCACGCTGCACCAGGACACCGCTTCCCTGACTTTTTCTTCAAGGCTCATTTCCTTTTTATCGAAAAGGGAAGTCTGTCCCGTCCTTTCACCTGAAGGGGTGTCATCACTGTAAGTGGTGACAAGGACCTCAGGCAGAAGGGTCATAAGCACATTTCTGTTATTCTCATGGGTCAGTACCCTGACCATGCCGCAGCCGCTCTTTAAGGCTGCTTTTGCGGCAAGCACCGCAGCTCCTGCCATATCGCGGTTTCCCGCAACGATCAGCACCTTGCCGTAGCTGCCTTTATTTGTATCCGCCTTTCTTAAGGGAAGACCTATGTCCCCATCCTCCAGATAGGATATCCGGGGCGTCTTCTTCAGGGACTTTTCCGTAATGCCGATATTCCCCATGACCAGTTCCCCGTTATATCCCGCCCCGGGAAACAGCACGTTTCCCGGCTTCAGGAATCCGAGAGATACCGTCTCGGAGGCCTTCACGGCAACTCCCAGGACCTCAGCGCTGTCGGCGTCTATACCGCTTGGTATATCGGCACTGATTACATAGGCGGAGCTTTCATTGATCCTTTCAATGATATCCGCGTAATCCCCTTCCACCGGCCTGTTCAGTGATATACCGAAGACAGCGTCCACTATCACATCCTGATCCATGTGGAAGATGCTGTTCACCACCGCCCTTTCATCAAGGGCCCTGACAGAAAGACACTGCTCCCTTTCAAGGACTGACATCTTTTCTTCAGGACAAAGGGCAAGACACACTGCGTCTATCCCGTTCTCGAGAAGGATCCTTCCGCAGGCGAAGCCGTCCCCTCCGTTATTTCCGGGGCCGCAAACTATAAGGACCTTCGGCTTTCTCTGGAGAAAAGAACATTCATCAAGCCTCTTTATCACCCGTCCCGCAATAAGAAGGGCTGCCCTTTCCATTAAAACAGCCGACGGAACATGCATGATCTCTGCAGTCCGGCGATCGGCGTCTCTCATTTCTTCTCTTGATAAAATATGATTCAAGTCGTCTCTCCGGAAGCCTTTTTTTCTTTTTCTCTGGCTTCTCTTTCCTTTTCTTCCATCATGGCCTCCCTCTTGGCGAGAAGCGCCTGACGGGTAGCCTCTATATCATAGTCTATGTCAAAGATATCGAGGACATCCGGTCCGAAGATCCCCTGCATAAAGGAATAGAGCTGGACATTCACAAGCTCCATATGCTGCTTATGGAGGATATTCTTCTTTAATTCCATACGCATGGACTTGATCCATACGCTTATCTCCTCGATATCCTTTGTGTTGCTCTTTATAAGGTCATAGCTCTCCTTCATGGTGAGCATCATGAGCTCCGTGTTTACTTCCGTTATCTCCTTGGGGAGATCCAGCATCTTATCATTGTAGCTCTCAACCTTCTCGTTTATCTCATTGATAAGACGCTTGCTGTCCTCCAGCTTTTTCTTTGCGGCGCTTCCGGCAGCGCTGTTTTCAGCGCCCTCCATATTGGAAACGATCTCATCCATAAGGCCTGCCTTGACCTTTTTTAAGTCCTTTAATTCGGTATTGATCTTTCCCTGCTCTTTTAAGAGCGCATTCAACCTGTCCTCCAGTTCCTTCATACGCTCAGTCTTTCCAACCTCGGCTATAAGCTTATGCCACTTATTGTCGAGGGTAAGTGCGGGAACATTCTTCCCAAGGAGCGCAGCCTGGAATTTTTGATCGAGTTCGTCAGCCATAGTCAGTTATCATCATCAGGCCTTTCGCCTTCATTTACTCTGTTAAGATTATAGGAAAGCCGCATAAGGCTCTCTGACAGATGCACGGATTCCACCACAACATCATCCGGCACCTCAAGATCCACATGGGAGAAATTCCAGATAGCCTTTATGCCGCATTTGACCACGGTGGCGGCGGCCCCCACGGCCTGAGTCTTGGGAATGGCTATCACAGCGATATCGATATTATTCTTCTCGATAAAATCAGGGAGTTCACTCATGGGCATTATGGGAATATTTCTGATATACTGTCCCGCAAGAGATGGCGAAACATCAAAAGCGCCCTTAACGATAAAGCCGCGGTTCGCAAAATTACCGTAGCCTGCCAGGGCACTTCCGAGATTTCCGGCGCCTATGATGATAAGATTATGCTCCTGATCAAGCCCCAGGATCTTTCCTATCTCGTCATAGAGATACTTAACGTTGTAACCGTATCCCTGCTGTCCGAATCCGCCGAAATTATTGAGATCCTGTCTTATCTGGGAGGCAGTGACATGCATGATGACAGACAGGTCGTGGGAAGAAATCTTCTCCACCCCTGCGTCCCGGAGTTCGCCGAGGAACCTGAAATATCTCGGCAGTCTTCTGATCACCGCCCTTGAAATCTCTTTTTCAGACATATCCCAATTATAAAAGTTTGTTAAGAAACTGTCAATGTCGATATGGGACCACTTATCATGAAAGCTGAAGTTCTTCCCACCTCTCCATCAGCTCTTCATTTTCCTTTTCCAGAGCAGCCTGTTCCAGGGAAAGTTCGTTAAGTTTCACGGCATCGGTGGATACCGAGGGATCGGACATAAGGAGGGTTATCTCCGCGGAACGCTTTTCGTTTTCCCCGATCTTTTCCTCTATCCGCCTTATATCGTTTTCCTGTTTCCGCTTTCTTGCGGCTTCCGCCTTCTGTTCCGCCCAGGACAGGGCGTTCTCCGTTACATTGCTCTCTCCCTTTTCAGCATTCCCGGGAGCATCAGCCACTTCTTTTCCGGGCTCATCCCTTTTTTCCAGGTAATAGTCATAATTCCCGATATAATTGGTGATGCTGCCGTCATGAAGGTCCAGTATGCGGGTTGCCGTCATATTTACAAAGAACCTGTCATGGCTTACAAAGAACACTGTCCCCGTATATTCGTTCAATGCTTCTTCCAGTATCTCCTTACTGGAAGAGTCCAGATGGTTTGTGGGCTCATCCAGCAAAAGGAAGTTGGCATTTGACAGCATGAGCTTTGCAAGGGAGACCCTTCCTCTCTCTCCTCCGGACAGATCCCCGATAAGCTTATAGACATCATCCCCGGTAAAAAGAAAGGAAGCCAGCACATTCCGTATCTTTGTATTATTGAGCATCGGAAAGGCGTCGCTCATTTCCTGAAAAAGGCTCTTTTCATCATGGAGGACCTGGTGCTCCTGATCGTAATATCCGGTCTTTACGTTCGTACCGACCCGGAAGGCTCCCCCGTCCGCCTTTTCCATGCGGTTAAGTATCTTTAAGAGAGTGGTCTTCCCCGTGCCGTTCCTTCCGATAAGCGCAACCCTTTCACCCTTTTTGATCTCAAAGGAAATGCCGTCAAACAAGGGGTTGCCGGGGAAGGACTTGCTCAGGTTCTCGACACTCAGCACATCATTTCCGCTTTCAATGGAAGGGGTGATCTGAAAGCGTATGCCCCTTTCCTCCTCAGGTCTATTAAGCCTCTCCATCTTCGAAAGCAGCTTTTCCCTGGATTCCGCCCTCTTAATGGATTTCTCCCTGTTAAACTGCTTAAGCTTGCTTATGACCTCTTCCTGATGCCTGATCTCTTCCTGCTGTATAAGGAAGGCCTTAAGACGCTCGTCTCTCAACGCTTTCTGCTTCCTGCTGAATTCACTGTAATTACCTTCATAGGTCCTTATGGTCTTTTCTTCAAGTGAAAAGACCCTTGTGACCACCCGGTCCAGAAAATATCTGTCATGGGAAACCAGAAGCACAGCCTTGTTGTAGTTCCTGAGGAACCCCTCCAGCCACTCGATGGAGGAAATATCCAGATGGTTTGTGGGCTCGTCCAGGATAATAAGATCAGGCCTGGTAAGAAGTATCTTTCCAAGAGCCACTCTTGTCTTCTGTCCGCCGGACAGGTGCTCGCAGACCTTGTCCCCCTCATCCTCCGTAAAGCCTAAGCCCTTTAGCACCCCGGTGATCTCGCTCCTTGCGGCGTAGCCGTTCCTTAATTCAAAATCATGCTGAAGGAAAGAATAGCGTTTCATAGCGTTTTCAAGCTCATCCCCGCTCATCTCCTTCATTTTGGAAGAGATCTCTGCTATCTCCTTCTCCTCATCGAAGATATCCTGCTTCGCGAGAGTCAGCTCCTCCAGAATGGTATTTCCGGAATCCACTGCGGAAAGCTGGGAAAGATATCCCACCTTCATGCCTGACTGCAGAGTCACCGTGCCGCTGTCAGCGGGAATTAAGTCCATTATGATCTTAAGAAGCGTGGTCTTTCCGGCTCCGTTATTTCCAACCAGAGCGCACTTCTCTTTCTCTTCTATATGAAATGTGCACTGCCTCAGGATCTCATCCTCACCAAAGGCCTTTCCCACATTACTGACCTGGAGTAACATTTCTTAAAGGCTTCTCCTGATAGCTCTTATAAACTCTAAGGTGCTGAGCTTCTTAACATTCTTAAGATCAGAGATCAGCGCCAGATCCCCTGTCATCTCACCGTTTTCAATGGTATTAAGGGTTGCATGCTCCAGCCTGTCCGCAAATTCCTGCAGTTCCTTTATGCCGTCAAGCTCACCTCTCTTACGCAATGCTCCGCTCCAGGCAAAGATGGTGGCCACGGAATTCGTACTGGTCTCTTCCCCCTTTAAGTGCTTGTAGTAATGCCTCTGAACCGTACCGTGGGCTGCTTCGTATTCATACTTTCCGTCGGGACTTACAAGTACCGATGTCATCATGGCAAGGGATCCGCAGGCACTGGCCATCATGTCACTCATAACATCTCCGTCGTAATTCTTGCAGGCCCAGATAAAGCCGCCCTTACTCCTCATGACACGGGCCACCGCATCATCGATAAGGGTATAGAAATACTCTATACCGGCCTTTTCAAACTGGTCCTTGAATTCCTTTTCATAAACCGCTTCGAATATGTCCCTGAAATCCCCGTCATATACCTTTGAAATGGTATCCTTTGAGGCGAACCAGAGATCCTGCTTCATGCTGAGAGCGTAATTCATGCAGCTCCTCGCAAAACTCTCAATGGAGGAATCCAGATTGTGAACACCCTGCAGCACTCCCGGGCCCTTAAACTCATGTATGGTCTTTCTGATCTCAGTCCCGTCCTCTGCGGTAAACAGAAGCTCCGCCTTACCCGCACCGGGAACCTTTATCTCGGTATTCTTGTAAACATCCCCGTAACCATGACGGGCAAGAGTTATGGGCTTCTCCCAGTTCCAGACATGGGGCCTGATCCCCTTTATCAATATGGGCGCCCTGAAGATGGTCCCGTCCATGATCCCTCTTATGGTTCCGTTGGGACTCTTATACATTTTCTTCAGATCATATTCCTTAACTCTTGCGTCATTGGGGGTAATGGTGGCGCACTTTACTGCAACTCCATACTTAAGGGCAGCATTTGCCGAGTCTATGGTCACCTGGTCATCGGTCTCATCCCGATGTTTCAGCCCAAGGTCGTAGTACTCGCTCTTCAGATCTATGTAGGGATTGATAAGCTCATCCTTGATATACTGCCAGATGATCCGGGTCATCTCATCTCCGTCCATCTCAACTATGGGTGTCTTCATCTGAATCTTTGACATTCTCTTCCTGTCCTTTCTAAAATGCTCAACAGACAAAATTATATTGACCTGAAGAATCCAAGTCAATATTTTCCCCTCATGCGCTAAACGACACTTTCTTTTGCCTTCTCCCTCTGGGAGCAAAACATGCCAGTGGCATGTTTTGAATGGCGTTTAGCCGCGCTGAGCGCGGCTGCCATCGGTACGGTGTCAGCGAAGCTGACGGATGAGGGCATATTATAATTCACTTCAATTCTTTAAGCTCAGAATAAGCCATGGGGATCACAAGAAAAACAGAAAGAAGATCCGCAGCCGCCTGGGTCGCTTCGACTCCCGTGAGTCCAAAGATCTTTGGAAGTATCATGATAAGCGGAACAAAAAAGAGACCGCTTCTCGCAGAAGAAGTGACAGAGGACTTAACTCCTTTCCCTATGGCCTGCAGGAACATATTTGTGATAACCGTAAAGGGAAGAAGCGGCAGCGCTGCAGCCTGAAAACGAAGGGCCCTGGCCCCGACAGCGATGACCTCCGGATCATCCCTGAAAAAACCGATGACAGACGGTGCAAAGATAAAACAGAGTGCAGACATTATAAGCAGGAACACCGTGCCGTATTTGATGCAGAAAAAATAACCCTCTTTAACCCTGTCATACTTCTTAGCGCCGTAATTAAAAGCGCAGACCGGCTGATATCCCTGTCCAAATCCTATCATACCGCTGGCGGTGAACATCATGACCCTGGTGGTAACGCTCATCCCCGCAATGGCGGCATCAGAGTACATCCCCGCCGCCCGGTTTAAGAGAGCCGTGGCAACAGCCGCAAGCCCCTGCCTGAACAGTGAAGCCATTCCGCCGTTAACTATCTCTATTATGTAATGCGGATTTAACCTGATATTGGAAAACCGCAGCCTGATGTTTGCCCCTCTGGAACAGCCGTAGAGCAGGATAAAGAAGCTTATGAACTGTCCGCTTATGGTGGCAGCCGCAGCACCGGTGACCCCAAGATCAAATACCATTATAAGAAGGGGATCCAGCACTATATTTATGGCTGCACCGGCCAGAAGCCCGTACATGGCATAGACGGCGCTCCCCTGAAATCTCAGCTGGTTATTAAGGCAGAACTGTCCCATTACAAAGGGTGCACCAAGGACGATTATACGGATATAGTCCATGGTGGGCTTAAGAGTATTCTCCGTGGCACCAAGGAAAATTGAAAGTGGTCTCAGATAAATGATCACGAGAAACGCGGAAACAATACCGGTGATCATTGCAAGGGCAAGGCCCGTGGCAGCCATCTCCGCGGCTTCCTTCTGCTTCCCCGCCCCCAGCATCCTGGATAGATAGGTTCCGGAGCCCTGGCCGAAGAAAAAACCGAAAGCCTGGATCACTGCCATAACCGAAAAGGACAGTCCCACCGCTGCAATGGCTTCAGTGGAGATCCGCCCTACAAAAAAGGTGTCTGCAGCATTGTATAGCGCAGTCACCAGCATACTGATGATGGTAGGCACCGCAAGCCTCATTATAAGAGGCTTGACCGGTGTCTCCGTCATCTCGATATATCTTTTTTCCGCCGCAGCGTTAGCCATAACCTATCAAATGTTAAAGGTATCCACAAACTCACCGATCCGGGCAGCGGACTCCGCTACATTGATCGCACTGTTGTCAACGCCCTTACTCTCTTCGGCCACGTTCCTTGCGCTTTCGGCTCCGCTCTCAACAGTAGCGGTGACTTCCTCTGTGCTGGCCGACTGCTCCTCAGCGATGGCTGCAACACTAGTAGCTATCTCGTTTACTTCGTCCATCTTGGAGATCATCCTGTTAACGGTCTCTCCGGCCTCATCAAGAGATGCGAATATCTCGGAGAAGGTGGTTCCGGTAACGCTTACAGCCTCAGAGCTGTTGGCGATATCCTTAACACTCGCTTCGGATCTCTCGGAAAGATTTCTGATATGAACCGTGATATCGTTGATGATCTCACTTATCTCCGTGGTAGCGCTTGCACTTTCATTGGCCAGATTTCCTATCTCTGTAGCAACAACCGCGAATCCTCTTCCGGCTTCACCGGCTCTTGCAGCCTCAATTGAAGCATTGAGGGAAAGGAGATTTGTCTGTGAGGAAATAGAATTTATCATCTCAACAATGGAGTTGATCTTCTGAGCGGCCTCGTCCACTGTTCTTACCACATCGCTCATCTCTGTCATGGAAGTGGAGATATTGGCCATGTTGCTCTGAACATTATCCATATCCTTCTGACCCTGCTTTGCCTTTGACAGGAGATCGTTCATAATGGTGCTGGTCTGACCGCCCTCTTCTGTAAGCTCGGTAACAGCCTGTGCCAGATCAGTTGCGTTGGTGGCAAGCTCTGTAACCGAATTAGCCACACCTTCCATAGCCATATGTATCTGATCCATGGACTGGCTCTGCTGCTCGGCCTGTGTGCTCATGCTGTTGGCAGCTTCCTTACTGTTGTCCGCGTCAACGGAAAGGGACTGGGTCACATTCTTCATCTCACCCAGAGTTCCTCTCATACGCTCCACATAATCATGCATGCTGTTATTCATCGCACCGATCTCATTTGATCCGCCCTCTGCGATATTTACAGTAAAATCGCCGTCAGCTATACGCATGATAGTTTCCGTAAGGCTCTTTACAGGAGTTGTGATCATCCTGTTGATAAGTACCATGATGATGATGGTGCTTATAACAAGCATTACGATAACAAGGATGACAGCTATAATACTTAATGTATTAAGCTCATGCAGCACATCATTCTTTTTAACATAGGATACAAGGATCCAGTCAGTTCCGGGGACAGCCACGAATGAAACATAATAGTCGGCCTTATCATTTCCCTTGATGGTCTTTACATCAGAGGAAGCCCCGTTCTTAGCTACAGCATATACAGACTGCAGGAAAGTATCGGAGGAAAGCTCCGAAACATCCTTGCCGAGATAGTCGGCATTGCTGTGGGCAACGATAACGCTGTCGCAGAGAAGCATGCTTTTACCCGTACCTGCGGGAGTATAAGCGCCTACTGCCTCAGATATGCTGGAAAGGAAAACGTCTGTGGACATGACCGCTGTACGGCC
>CADBTX010000202.1 GCA_902797705.1 uncultured Lachnospiraceae bacterium
GATCGAACCGTTCGGCGGCGCTGCCACATGTCTTGGCGGAGCGATCCGCGACCCGCTGTCCGGCCGGACCTATGTCTATCAGGCCATGAGGGTCACCGGAGCCGCTGATCCTACGCTGCCGGTATCCAAGACCCTGAAGGGCAAGCTTCCCCAGAAAAAGCTGGTGAGAGAAGCCGCTGCAGGCTATTCTTCATACGGAAATCAGATCGGACTGGCCACCGGACTGGTGGATGAGATCTACCACCCCGGCTATGTGGCAAAGAGAATGGAGATCGGTGCAGTCATCGCGGCTGTTCCCCAGAAGAATGTTTTGAGGCTTGACGCTGAGCCGGGAGATGTGGTGATACTTCTCGGAGGCCGGACGGGACGCGACGGAATAGGCGGAGCCACGGGCTCCTCCAAGGTGCATACGGAGAAATCCCTTGACAGCTGCGGTGCGGAGGTGCAGAAGGGTAATGCGCCC
This sequence comes from uncultured Lachnospiraceae bacterium, assembly GCA_902797705.1. Classification (GTDB taxonomy): domain Bacteria; phylum Bacillota; class Clostridia; order Lachnospirales; family Lachnospiraceae; genus NK4A144. The sequence goes on from CADBTX010000202.1 coordinate 464, forward strand.
ACCGAAAGAAAGCTGCAGAGGCTTTTCAGACGCCCTGAAGTATCAGGGATCATAAAGGTCTGCAATGACTTTGGAGCCGGGGGAGTTTCAGTGGCCATAGGAGAACTGGCTCCCGGACTCGATATAGATCTGGACAAGGTGCCGAAAAAATACGCGGGACTTGACGGCACGGAACTTGCCATCTCCGAATCCCAGGAACGTATGGCAGTTGTGATCGATAAGAAGGACAGGGCCAGGTTCCTGAAATATGCTGCGGAAGAAAATCTGGAGGCCACAGAGGTGGCAAAGGTCACAAAGACCCCGAGACTCGTCATGAAGTGGAGAGGGAAGAAGATAGTAAATATCTCCAGAGAATTCCTTAATACCAACGGGGCCAGACAGGAGGCCTCTGCGGAGATAGTGCTTCCGGATGAAGAACATAACTACATGAGAGAGCCTGTCAGCATCGGGAATGAGGAGAAGAGCTGGCTTAAGACTCTGTCAGACTTAAATCAGTGCTCCAAGCAGGGACTTTCGGAGAGATTTGACTCTTCCATCGGGGCGGCTACGGTCACCATGCCCTTCGGAGGGAAATATCAGAAGACTCCCATACAGACAATGACTGCCCTGCTGCCGGTGCTTAACGGCACCACGGATACGGTGACCATGATGAGCTACGGCTTTGATCCCTATCTCTCATCCTGGAGCCCCTTCCACGGAGCGGTATATGCAGTTACCTCCTCCATAGCAAAGATCGTTGCAAACGGCGGCGATATGGAGAAGATAAGATTTACCTTCCAGGAATATTTCCAGAGGATGACAGCGGACAGCCGCCGGTGGAGCGCTCCTTTGACGGCGCTTCTCGGAGCCTTTGAAGCTCAGATGGGCTACGGCCTTCCCAGCATCGGAGGCAAGGACTCCATGTCCGGAACCTTTGAAAAGATAGATGTTCCTCCCACCCTTGTTTCCTTTGCGGTGGATACCGGCAATGTGGGAGAGGTCATCACTCCCGAATTAAAGAAGACCGGAGACAAGATAGTTAAGTTTACAATAGAGACTGACGAATACGAGCTGCCGAAGTATGACAGGGTGAAAGAGCTTTACACCGGAATAAGGAAGGCGGAAAAGGCCGGGGTCGTAAAGGCGGCCTACGCCCTTGACGAATACGGCGTCGCTCCCGCACTTTCAAAGATGGCCTTCGGAAACATGCTGGGAGTAAGGATATCAGAGGATGTTTTGCCGGAGGAGCTTTTCCTTGGGGAAAGCGGAAATATCATTGCCGAGATAAGCGATGAAAGCGTGCTTAAATCCCTTAAGGTTCCCTACAGGGTCATGGGAGAGGTTACGGATGACGGACTCTTTACCCACGGAAAGACCAGGATAGATATAATTGAAGCTCTGGAAGCTTATGAAAAGACCCTGGATCCGGTATTCCCCATAGTGAGCAGGGGGTCCGACAAGAAGGTGGGTTCTCCCGTCTTCCTTTCAAAGAATGTTTACACCACCAGATTCAGAAACAGGAACCCGAAGGTTTTCATACCGGTATTCCCCGGCACGAACTGCGAGTACGACAGTATGCGCGCCTTCCGCAGAGCCGGAGCCGAAACAGAGATAAAGGTATTCTCCAATCTTAAGGAGGAGAATATTAAAGAGAGTGTTGCGGAATTCAGGAAGTCCATAGACGATGCCCAGATATTGATGTTCCCGGGGGGCTTCTCCGCAGGAGATGAGCCTGACGGCAGTGCGAAGTTTTTTGCCACGGCCTTCAGAAACGAGGATATCAGGGAGGCTGTCGGAAAACTCATCGACCGTGACGGGCTTGTTCTTGGTATCTGTAACGGTTTTCAGGCCCTGATAAAGCTGGGTCTCGTGCCCTACGGTGAGATAATCGACGCCCAGCTGGAGGATTCTCCCACCCTTACTTTTAATACCATCAACCGGCATATCAGCAGGATGGCCTACACAAAGGTTGTTTCAAATAAGTCTCCCTGGCTGTCCCTTGCGAAACCGGGCCACACCTATACGAGTCCCGCTTCCCACGGGGAAGGCAGATTCGTGGCTTCGGAGGAGTGGATAAAGAAGCTCTTCGACAACGGTCAGGTGGCGCTTCAGTATGCCGATCCCGATGGATACGTATCCATGGACGGTGAGTGGAATATCAACGGATCCTTCTCTGCTATTGAGGGTATCACGGATCCCACCGGGCGCATTCTCGGAAAGATGTGCCATGTGGAGAGAAGAGGAGAGGGAGTGAACCTGAATATCTACGGAGAGCAGGATCTGAAGATATTTGAAGCGGGAGTGAGCTACTTCAGATAAGAGGGAAATTGTATCGGAAAAAGAACAATCCCGGATCTGAGTAGGTAAAACACAAGATATAGTGGCCTATTACGGAAAAACGCCACCACATATGGTCAAAATTACAAAATTGCGCCCTTTGGGGGCGCTTTTTTGTTGCAAAAATCACAAGGTTAATATTGCTTATTTCCCAATTTTGAATTATTATTTGGGTTGTAGTGGTAGAAAGTGCCACAAAGTGGTAGAAAGTGGTGAATACTACAGCCGGGGTAGAAGAAGATGTTCATGGGGAATTTTAAGCATTCCATAGATGCCAAAGGACGGCTTATCATTCCTGCCAGATTCCGCGAGGAACTGGGGGACAGGTTTGTGGTGTCCAAAGGCTTCGACGGCTGTCTCCAGGCCAATGCTCTCGAAGCCTGGGAGGGTATTCAGGAAAAGCTTAAGGAACTTTCCCAGTTCAATAAAGCTGCAAGAGAGGTAAAGAGATTCTTTAACGGCGGAGCCACCATAGTGGAGGTGGATAAGCAGGGGAGGATACTAATTCCTGCGGATCTCAGGGATCACGCGGGATTAGAGAAGAACGTATCTCTGGTGGGAACGGGCAGCTGTGTGGAGATCTGGGATTCGGACAAGTGGGATGAAGCCGCTGTCGATAACATAGATGACATCGCTGAAAGCTTAAGTGAACTTGGGTTCACCCTGTAGAACACATGGAATTCAGGCATGTATCAGTCCTTTTACAGGAGACGGTTGACAGTCTCAATGTAAAAGAAGACGGAATATACATAGATTGTACGATAGGGGGAGGCGGACACTCCTTAAAGATCGCAAAACTCCTCAAGCCCGAAAAGGGCGCACTCCTCATCGGACTGGATCAGGATGCGGACGCAGTTGCCGCAGCCAGGAACCGGTTAAAAGATTATTCCGGCCTCCTCTCTATCGTACAGAGCAATTTCGGTAATATCGCGGCAGTTTCCAAGGAACTCCGGATAGAAAAATTTGATGGTATCCTCCTTGACCTGGGGGTTTCATCCTATCAACTGGATGAAGGGCAGCGCGGCTTTTCATACATGGATGATGCCCCCCTCGATATGAGGATGGACAGAAGAAACCCTCTCAGCGCCTATGAAGTGGTAAACGGCTATGATGAGGACAGACTCTTCAGGATAATAAAGGATTACGGCGAAGAACGCTTCGCAAAGAACATTGCAAGGAACATAGTAAAGAGGAGAGAAAAGGAACCTCTCCGTACCACCTTTGATCTAAGGGATGTGGTGGAGGCCTCTATACCCAAAAGATCAAAGATCACGGGAGGGCACCCCGCCAAAAGGACCTTTCAGGCGGTAAGGATAGAGGTCAATCAGGAGCTTGGCGTGTTATCAAATACCCTTGATACCATGATAGAGCTTCTGAAGCCGGGAGGAAGGATCTCGATCATCACCTTCCATTCCCTGGAAGACAGGATAGTAAAGCAGGCATTTAAGCGAAATGAAAACCCCTGCACCTGTCCCCCGGATTTCCCGGTCTGCGTGTGCGGAAAGAAGTCAAAGGGCAGAGTGATAACGAAGAAGCCCATACTTCCTTCGGAAGAGGAAATGGAGAGCAATCCCAGATCCAGGAGCGCAAAGCTCAGGGTCTTCGAAAGAGCGTAGCATAAGGAAGAGATAATACTTAAGGGAGAGTACTGTGGGAAGAAGAGTAGTTAGACGGGAGAGAGCTTCTGTATTCGGAAGGTCAAACAACAGTATTTATATCGATGGAAATACCGTAAGGACCATTGAGCCCAGATTCGGAGAGAGAAAGGCAAAGAGCGGGGATATTGTACGCGGAAGGCATACCGATGCTTTGAGGATCCCCCAGGTATCAATAGGATACTATCTCTTCTTTTTCGTGGCCCTTGCCGTTACTGCCTTTGTATGCATAGGCTATGTCAGGATACATTCCGACATAATCGCTTCCCAGAAGAGGGTGGCTGCCCTGGAAAGCTCATTAAGTCAGTTAAAACTCTCCAACGACGAGGAATATGAGCGTATTTCCGGATCCATCGATCTGGAGGAGATCAAGAAGACTGCCATGACGGATCTCAAGATGAGATATCCCGATGAGAGTCAGGTTGTCCATGTTTCGATGGAAAGCGACGATTATGTAAGGCAGTACGGAAGCATACCCGAAGACCCCAAGTAATTCAATGGCTGTTAAAAAGAAACGAAGATTAAATATAAGATCCGACAGGAACGGATTCGACGCTAAGATGCAGCGAAAGCTGGTAGTACTCTTTCTTCTGGTACTGCTGGCTTTTGTTGCGTTGTCTTACAGGCTGTTCCTCATAAACCGGGATAAGGGTGCGGACTATAAAAGGCAGGTCATGAGGCAGCAGGCGGCGTCTTCCAGGGTACTTCCCTTTAAGAGAGGGGATATACTTGACAGGAAGGGGAGTAAGCTTGCTTATTCCGAAAAGGTTTATAACCTGGTCATAGATGCGAAGATGGTATTAAAGGACGAGGGAAAGCATCTGGAGCCCACGCTTAAAGCCATTGGACAGTGCTTCCCCGAGGTGGATACGGCGGAGATCAGGGAATATGTGAATAAGAACCCCGCCAGCCGCTATAAGGTATTCGCAAAAAAGCTGGATTATGACGAGATCGATCCCTTCAAGGAGATGCAGAAGGAGGGAATAAGCGACCCCAAGGTTTCGGAAAATGACGCAGAGCCTGAGAAGCTGGACGGCGTCTGGTTTGAAGAGGACTATGAGAGAAAGTATCCCGGAAATACCCTGGGCTGTGACGTTATAGGCTTTGTCCAGGGAAACAATACGGGATTTTTCGGGCTGGAAGAGTATTACAATGATGTCCTTAACGGCACGGACGGAAGGGAATACGGCTATATGAACGAGGACCAGATGATGGAAGAGTCCATAAAGCCTGCGGTTGACGGATATACCATTGTTTCCACCCTTGACAGCAATATCCAGTCCATCGTTGAAAAATATATCGCAAAATTCATGACCACCCATAAGGATGCATACAGGATGGGGGCGGCTGCGGAAAATATCGGAGTCATAGTTATGAATCCGAAGAACGGCGAAATATACGCAATGGCCGGATATCCTTTCTTTGACCTCAATAACCCTTCGGACATGGAGCACGTGGATCTTACGCAGTTCATGCCGAAGGAAACGGAGCCGGGAGATGTGGTTTCATCGGCTGAAGAAGAGGGATCCGTAGAGGAAGCGGAAGAAGCTGCGGAAGAAGCTGCGGAAGATACAGAGGCCTCCGAAGTTTCAGAGAACCGGGTATCGGAAAATGAAGCCGGGGAAAGTGAAGAAAAGGAAGAAACGGATCCGATGATGCTGGCCAGAAACAAGATCTGGAGGAATTTCTGCATATCCGATTCCTATGAGCCCGGAAGCGTTATGAAGCCCTTTACCGTGGCGGGGGCTCTGGATTCCGGAAAGATCACGGGTAATGAAGCCTATCAGTGTAACGGTTATCTGGAGGTAGGCGGCTTCCAGATCCACTGTCATAACAGACTGGGAGACGGACTCTTAACGGTACAGCAGAGCGTTGCAAAATCCTGTAACGTAGCCCTTATGGACATTGCCTTTGCCATGGGAAAGGAAGAGTGGCTGAGATACAACAGGATATTTAATTTCGGATACAAGACAAATATCGATCTCTCCGGAGAGACCAATGCCAGCGAGCTTACTTTCGATGAGAGCATGGGTCTTACGGATCTGGCGGTGGCTTCCTTCGGTCAGGGCTTTAACGTTACCATGATACAGATGGCTGCTGGTTTTTCCGCCCTTATTAACGGCGGATATTACTACCAGCCAAGGGTGATATCGGAGATCAGGAACGCGGAGGGCGCAGTGGTAGAGGAGCACTCTCCCCGTGTCTATAAACAGGTGATAAGCGAGAGCACCAGTGAAAGGATGAGGGAGTATCTGAGGAGCGTCGTCATGAGCGACCCCAGTGAATGTACAGGATGGTCGGCCCGTCCCGCAGGTTATACCGAGGGAGGAAAGACGGGTACGGCGGAAAAGGCTCCCAGGACAAAGAATAATTATCTTATTTCCTTTATGGGCTACGTGCCTGCGGATGATCCCGAAGTACTCTGCTATGTGGTCATCGATACCCCCAATACGGAGGTGCAGTCGGAATCCACCAGGCTCGCAACCAGACTTAACAGGGACATTATGACCGAGGTCCTTCCTTACCTCAATATCTTCCCCACTGAGCCCATTACAGAAGAAGAAGCGGAAGAACTCCGGGCAAAGCAGGATGAGTTTTATGAGAGCAGTTCCTTCTTTGGCGTGTCTGCAAATCTGATGCCGGCAGAGGGAGAAGAGGGAGAAGGAAACGATGAGAACGCTGAGACGGAAGAGACTGCCGGGGAGGAGGGGGACACCATCGTGATCCCGGAGGAAGAGATAGAGCCTCCAAAGGACAGCGCCGGAAATCCCATAGTGAATAACGAGATACAATACGATCCGGAAACAGGCTATCCGCTGGATCCCGGAACCGGAGAAGTTCTGGATCCCGTAACCCTTCAGCCCCTGAATCCCGGGGGAGGGAACGAGTACGTGCCGGATAACGAAGAAGAGGACCACGACGCCTGAATTTGAAAAATAAGCCTCCAGGGCTTATACTTTCCTTTACGGGCAATATCGGAAAGAGGCAGAACTGAGGTAAAGTATTATGGTGTTAAGATTTATCATACATCTTCTCGCAGCCTTTATCCTGACCTTTTTAGCCGGGAAATTTGTGCTTCCCCTGTTAAAGAGGCTGAAGGCGAGGCAGGTGGAAAGAGAAGAGGGACTGGAATCCCATAAGAAGAAGACCGGGACTCCCACCATGGGAGGCATTATGTTCCTTTTGGTCTTTGCTTTGATGACCATTGCGGAGGCAGGAATTTACAGGGCTGCGATCCCTGTTATCATAGGAACTCTGGGCTTCGGAGCCGTGGGATTTGCCGATGACTATATAAAGGTAGTGATGAAAAGGAATCTGGGTCTCAGAGCCTGGCAGAAATTACTGCTGCAGCTTGGTGTTTCCCTCATTGTCATCTGGTCAATAAGCACCTTCACCGAGGTGGGCTTTGATATGCTCATCCCCTTTTCATCCCTTGTGACTCCGGACGGGGCGGGGATATATGTAAATGCAGGGATATTTACGGTTCCCTTTCTTGTTTTCGTTTTCCTTGGCACCACCAACGGATCCAATTTCACGGACGGCCTGGATGGACTTCTCACCTCTGTTACCATAGTGATTGCCATATTTATCGGTATCATTTCTTCCGCTCTTGCCATCAATATAACCATGGCTTCGGCGGTTATGACCGGGGCTCTTTTCGGCTTTCTGGTATATAACCATCATCCTGCGAAGGTATTTATGGGAGATACGGGGTCTCTCGCTCTTGGCGGCTTTGCCGCAACTTCAATGATAATGCTGAAGATGCCGCTTTTCCTTATTTTCATGGGTGTGATCTATTTTGCCGAGGTGCTGTCCGTGATCATCCAGGTGCTTTATTTCAAGGCAACAAAGGGAAAGCGTTTCTTTAAGATGGCTCCGATCCACCACCACTTTGAACTTATGGGGTGGAGCGAGGTCAAGGTGGTAGTGGTATTTACTCTTGTGACCGCGGCAGGCTGCCTGCTTACACTGGTCCTGATATAGAGGATAGGCTATGAAAAAAGATTTTAAGGATAAAAGGTGTCTGGTATACGGCACGGGGATAAGCGGGAAGGCCGCAGCTTCACTGCTCCTTGAATGCGGAGCGGAAGTTTTTTTATATGATGAAAATGAAAAACTGGATAAGGAATCTCTTATTAAGGGCTTTGAGAACGGGGAAAGGCTGACAGTCGTTGCAGGTGCCCTGCTAAAGGACATTCGGGATAAAACGGAGCTTGCGGTATTGAGTCCGGGAGTTCCTGTGGACAATCCAAATGTGGTATCCCTAAGAGAGGCCGGCGCAGAGATAATAGGTGAGATCGAGCTTGCAGCCAGGACCTCCCGCGGAACGATCCTCGCCATAACAGGCACTAACGGAAAGACCACCACCACCACCCTTCTTGGAGAGATCATGAAGGATTACGCCGGAAGCCTTCCGGAGAAAAGGGATGTGCTGGTAGTCGGAAACATAGGGGAGCCCTATACCGCCCACGCCCTTTCCACCGGTGAGGGGACCATTGCAGTGGCGGAGATAAGTTCCTTCCAGCTTGAGACCGCTGTAAGCTTTAAGCCCCATATTTCGGCGATATTGAATATCACCCCGGATCATCTTAACCGTCACCATACCATGGAGAACTACGCCGCCATGAAAAAGAGGATCGGGGAAAATCAGGACGGGAATGATTTCATGATCTTAAATCATGACGATCCCCTCTGCCGTGAAGCGGCTTCCGGAATAAAGGCAAGGATAGTATGGTTTACCAGGGATATAAAAGACTTAAGGTGGGGAGAGGATTTCGATGTCGTCTATCTCAAGGATGGAGCTATATTCTTTAATGAAAGAAGGATCGTCGGGACAGATGAGATAAATCTCCTCGGAAGCCATAACCATGAAAACATCATGGCTGCTGTCGGGATGGCGGTGAGCTTCGGAGTTCCGGACCCCGTGATAAGGGAGACCGTCAGGAATTTCAAGGCCGTGGAACACAGGATAGAATATGTCCGGACCGTTGACGGAGCGGATTATTATAATGATTCCAAGGGCACGAACCCGGATGCTTCGATAAAAGCCGTGGAAGCCATGGTGAAGCCCACCATACTGATAGCCGGAGGATACGACAAAAAGAGCAGCTATGACGAGCTTATCGATGCCTTCCCCGGGAAGGTAAAGCTTATGGTGCTTCTCGGTGAGACCGCGGAAAAGATAAAGGAATGTGCACTTTCTCACGGGTTTAAGGAGATCATCATGGCTGAAGACCTGGAGGAAGCTGTGAAGATCTGCCATGAGAACGCCCTTCAGGGAGACGCCGTGCTCTTATCGCCTGCCTGCGCCAGCTGGGGGATGTTCAAGAATTATGAAGAGAGAGGAAAACTCTTTAAGGAGTATGTAAATTCTCTATGAGCCGTGAAAAGAAGGTTAGGCATTATATGGATTACAGCCTGCTTTTCTCCGTGATATTCCTGCTGCTTTTCGGGCTTATCATGGTCTATTCGGCGAGTTCATATGAAGCAAGCCTGAAATTCGATGATTCTGCATTTTATCTTAAGAACCAGGCCAGGGCTACGGCTCTCGGTTTTTTGGTCATGCTGGTAATAGCCAGGATCGACTACCATTTCTGGAGGGTTACGGCCCTTCCCGCATATATCTTTTCCCTGATACTTGTTTTTCTTGTGCTGACGCCCCTTGGCGTCACAAGGAACGGAGCCAGGAGATGGCTGGACATAGGTATCTCGGTACAGCCGGCTGAGGCGGCAAAGGTGGGAGTCATACTGCTTTTTGCGGCCTATCTCTGTAAATACGGAAAGAAGCTTTCTTCCACGGGAACGGGACTTTTTCTCTGCCTTGCGGCGGCGGGGATTCCTGCAGGCATGGTGCTTTTTATTACCAGTAACATGAGTTCCGCCATTATCATTTTCGGGATCGCGGCGGTGATGGTCTTCGTAAGCTCGCCAAAAACCCTGCCCTTTATTTTGATAGCGTTAGCTGCGGTGGGTGGAGCGGCCCTCATCGTATATCTGGTGGTGCACGACATAATCCCGGAGGGGATCAGCTTCCGAATGGCCAGGATAAGAGCATGGCTGCAGCCGGAGGCCTATGCGTCGGGCACAGGCTACCAGACTCTCCAGGCCCTTTATTCCATAGGGGCGGGAGGCGTCTTCGGAAAGGGACTGGGACAGAGCACCCAGAAACTGGGATTCGTGCCGGAGGCCCAGAATGACATGATCTTTTCCATAATCTGCGAGGAACTGGGACTTTTCGGCGCTGTGGCCATTATGTTCATGTTCATTATACTGATCTGGCGCTTTGTGATAATAGCAAGGAACGCTCCCGACAAATACGGGGCCTTTCTTGTGACCGGAGTCATGGCCCATATCGCTATCCAGGTGATACTTAACATCGCCGTGGTGACAAATTCCATACCCAATACGGGAATAACCCTGCCCTTCATTTCTTACGGAGGTACCTCTGTTCTTTTCCTGCTTTTTGAGATAGGCCTTGCCTTGAGCGTATCCAGGAGCATCACGGTATGAAGGGAAAGACACTGGTGGTGCTTATCATAGTGCTTTCCGTTATTGCGGCGCTTCTTGGGGGATCCTACTATTTTCTTCAGGAATACAAGGTTAAGACCGTGCATGTCACGGGCAATACCAGATACAGTGATGATGAGATAAGGGATATGGTATTAAGCGATTCCCTGCTGGGGAAAAACGCCATTTATCTCAGGCTGAAATACAGGAACAAGCCCATAAAGGACATTCCCTTTATCGAGAGGATGGATGTAAAGTTCGACGGAGCGGACTCCGTGACCATTGAAGTGTATGAGAAGGCGGTGGCCGGCTATGTGGATTTTCTGGGTCATCTCATGTATTTTGACAGGGAGGGCATAGTGGTTGAGAGCTCGGATCAGGTGATGGAAGGGGTTCCCTATGTCACGGGTCTCAAATTCGACTACTGCATAGTTGGAAAACCGCTTCCTGTAAGTGATCCCGGGATATTTAACGAGATCCTCTCCCTTACCCAGCTCCTTACCAAGTACAGTATTGTAACGGACGGGATCTATTTTGCGGAAAATTCAAACATCACCCTCTATATGGGGGATGTAAGGGTGGATCTGGGGGATATGTCCTATATCGACGAAAAAATGATGAGGCTTAAGAATATCCAGCCGGAACTTGTGGGTGAAAAGGGTGTGCTCCATCTGGAGAACTATTCGGAGGCCATGAATGACTCCTTCGTTACGTTTGAGAAGGATCAATAGCAGTAAGATTAAGGCTTTGAGGGATTTTAAAATTTCTTGTTGATTTATGAAAGAAATAACTATATTATAGTAACAGACTTTTTTTGGGAGAATAAGGAGGATCTGATCCGTGCTTGAAATAAAAAACAACGGGCAGTCCAGCGCATGCCGGATGCTTGTGATCGGGGTAGGAGGAGCAGGAAACAACGCTGTCAACAGGATGATCGATGAGAACATCGGCGGAGTCGATTTTCTTGCGGTAAATACGGATTCACAGGCGCTTCAGCTTAGCAAATCACCTAGGATACTTCAGATAGGAAAAGACGGTCTTGGAGCCGGTGCCAATCCTGCAAAGGGACAGAAGGCTGCAGAGGATTCCCAGGATGAGATAGCTGATGCACTTAAGGATGTGGATATGGTTTTTGTCACCTGCGGAATGGGTGGCGGAACAGGTACGGGAGCAGCTCCCGTCATCGCCAAGATCGCGAAGGATATGGGTATCCTTACCATCGCGGTTGTAACGAAACCTTTTAAATTTGAGGGAAAGAAGAGGATGGAGAATGCTCTCGGAGGTATCGACAGACTTTCCGAGGGAGTGGATACCATGATAGTCATCCCCAATGAGAAGCTTCGCAGCCTTCCCAATAATGATGAGATGGATTTCAAGGAGGGCATGAAGAAGGCGGATGAGGTGCTGCAGCAGGCAGTACAGGGCATAACGGACCTTATCGTCCACGCCGGAGACATCAACCTTGACTTTGCGGATCTGCAGACCGCCATGAAGGATAAGGGCGTTGCCCATATCGGAATAGGTGCGGCAGACGGTGAAGAGAGGGCGAAGAAGGCAGTTCAGCAGGCTGTGGAGAGCCCGCTCCTCGAGACCACCATCAAGGGTGCTACCGATGTGGTACTGAATGTTTCCGGACATGTTACTCTGAAGGATTCCGAGATAGTCGGAGATTACATACAGGAGATAACCGGAGAAGACGTAAATGTCATCTACGGTGTCTATATAGACGAGTCCAAGGGAGACCTTATGCAGGTTACTGTCATAGCTACGGGTATGAAGGATCCTGCCCAGGCAGCTCCGGTGCAGCCGAAGGCGCCTCTTCCCGTTGCAGGCGGAACAAAGGTTTATCCCGGATTCATGCAGGATACTCATACACAGACAAGGATCCCTACGCCCACTGTCAGGCCTCAGGTTGGAACACCGGGAAGCATCAGCATTCCTTCCGCGACGCAGATCCCTTCGACACCGGCGCAGCCTCAGCCCTATGATTCACTGAGAAGGCCGGGAGGCAGGAAGACCATTGATGTGCCTGATTTCCTTAACAGATCAAAGAAAAAGTAGGATAAGAGATGAAGTGTCCTTTTTGTTCCAATGACAATACCAGGGTCATCGATTCCAGACCCGCAGATGAGAATAATTCCATAAGGCGGAGACGTATCTGCGACGAGTGCGGCAAGCGTTTCACCACCTATGAAAAGGTGGAGACCATTCCACTTATGGTGATAAAAAAAGACAATAACAGGGAGACCTACGACAGGACAAAGATAGAGCACGGAGTATTGCTGGCCTGTCATAAAAGGCCTATCCCGGCGGAGCGTATAACCGGTCTTGTGGATGAGGTGGAGACTGAGATCTTCAATATCGGAGAGAGGGAGATAAGGTCTTCCGTTATCGGTGAACTGGTCATGAAGAAGCTTAAGGACCTTGAAGCCGTTGCCTATGTCCGCTTCGCTTCCGTGTACCGTGAATTTAAGGATATCAATTCATTTATGGAGGAATTAAAGAAGGTGCTGCAATAGCGGCACCTTTTTCTGACTGCCTGTGTTTCTCGAAAGATTTTTCCCGGACGATTATTACAATTCCACATATGACATCGATTTTGAAGCTCTGTACGAGTCCGGAGTAAGAGGTCTTATCTTTGATATAGACAATACCCTTGTTCCCCACGGAGCTCCGGCGGATGAACGCTCAAAGGAACTGTTCTCAAGGCTCCGCGATATTGGCATGAAATGCATGCTCCTATCCAATAACAGGGAGAAGCGTGTGAAAAGCTTTGCTGAGGGTGTGATCTACACCGGTTATATCTTTAAGGGAAATAAGCCTGCCCGGGGAGGCTATTTCAAAGCCATGGAACAGATGGGGACGGACAGCGGGAACACCGTGTTCATCGGAGACCAGCTTTTCACGGATGTATGGGGAGCAAAGAGAGCCGGGATAAAAAGTATTCTCGTCCATCAGATCGATAAGAAGGAAGAGATACAGATAGTATTAAAAAGGATTTTGGAAAACATGGTGCTTCATTTCTATTTTAAGGAAAGGAAGGGAGGAACTTGATGAAGGTTGACGGAAAGACAAGGGTCTGCGCTCTTATGGGAGACCCTGTGGAACATACGCTTTCACCCCTTGTACAGAATACTTTTTCTGAAGAGGAGGGAGTGAACGCCGTCTATACAGCATTACGGGTAAAAAAAGGTGATGTGCGTACAGCGATGGAAGGGGCTTTCGCTCTTGGAATGCAGGGCTTTAATGTGACGGTACCCCATAAGGAGGCTGTGATACCCTATCTTTCCGGTATAGATCCCATGGCAGAATCCATAGGCGCGGTCAATACCCTTGTAAAGGATGAAGAAGGATACAGGGGCTATAATACGGATGCTCTTGGGATCTTAAGACAGATTAAAGAGCTGGACACTGACATTAAGGGCAGGATGGTCATCATGCTGGGAGCCGGAGGAGCCGCAAATGCAGTGCTTCACGCCATGTATTCCCTGGGGATAAAGGGAGCCTATATCCTGAACCGTTCTGTGGAAAAGGCTGAAAAAAAATTCGGAAACGACATGAGAAACGTCATACTTCCACTTGAAGGTTTTTCGGAAATACCGGGAGATCAGTATTTCTGTGTACAGTGCACAAGCGTCGGACTGGCGCCTGACAGTGACGCTGCCCCCATAGAGGATCCCGGCTTTTATAAGAAGATAAGCCGGGCCGTGGATGTGATATATAGCCCCTTTGAGACTAAGTTTATGAAGCTTGTGAAGGAAGCGGGCGGGCAGGCCGAGAACGGCTTGAAGATGCTGGTCTACCAGGCGGCGGAAAGCTTTAAGCTCTTCCACGGAGTGGAGGTAAAAGAGGAGAGCATCAGACGGGCGGAAGAGAAGATAAAGGACGCCATGGGAGAGAGTTCATCATGAGCAGGATAATCCTGGAGGGTTTTATGGGAAGCGGCAAGAGTACCTATGGCCGGGTGCTTTCAAAGGAATTTCTGCTGCCCTTCCTCGATACGGATAAGGAGATCGAAAAAAAAGAGGGACAGAGCATAAGCGAGATATTTGAAAAAAAGGGTGAAGCATATTTCAGGGATCTGGAAACGGGATTATTAAAGGAGCTGAGCCGGTCTGACATATGTTTAAACGGGGTCATTTCCCTTGGGGGCGGAATGCCGGTCCGTGAAGAAAACCGGCTCCTCATGAAAGAATGCGGCGTCGTGGTCTATATCAGAGGCTCTGAAGAATTGCTTAAGGAGCGGCTCAGGGGGAAGAGTGAGAAGAGACCTCTTCTTAACGGAGAGGATCTGGACAGCCGGGTAAAAAGCCTTTTGACCGAAAGGGAGGGCTTATATCTGGAGGCCGCCGATGTCATCGTGGATATAGAAGGGAAAGAGATCTACGAAGTGGTTAATGAGCTGAAAATGATATATAACAGAAGCGGAAGGAAAAGGTACAAAGTTTGAAACATAAAATGAAGATACTTGTGATAAACGGCCCTAACCTCAATTTCCTTGGCATAAGGGACAGGGAGATATACGGGAAAATGTCATATGACGGTCTTCTTTCCATGCTTTACAGGCATGGGGATGAAATGGGATGTGATATAGAATGCTTCCAGTCCAATCACGAGGGAGAAATAATAGACCGGATACAGAAGGCATATTTTGACGGAACAGACGGGATAGTCATCAACCCCGGGGCATACGCCCATTACAGCTATGCCATCAGGGACGCCCTGGATTCCTTTCACACCATCCCCAAGGTTGAGATACATATTTCGGATATCGCATCCCGTGATGAATTCAGGAGGATATCCGTAACAGCCCCTGTCTGTGACACGATGATAAGCGGCGAGGGACTCGAGGGATATATCCGGGCCATGGATGAGATCGTGGTATTGAAAGAAAATTATTGAATTATTTTCTTCTATGTTGTAGAATGTTTTAGCATAATTTATTCAGGAGGTTTTTTGATGGTATCAGCAGGAGATTTCAGAAACGGCCTTACACTCGAGATCGAAGGAACCGTTTATCAGATAATCGAGTTTCAGCATGTTAAGCCCGGAAAGGGCGCGGCCTTTGTCCGTACAAAGATAAAGGACATAATCAACGGAGGTGTTGTGGAGAAGACCTTCCGTCCTACAGAGAAGTTCCCCACAGCCAGGATCGACAGAAAGGATATGCAGTATCTCTACGCTGACGGAGATATCTACAATTTCATGGATCCCGAATCATATGAGCAGATCGCTATCGGCAAGGATATCGCCGGAGACGCTATGAAGTTCGTTAAGGAGAATGAGGTATGCAAGGTTAATTCCTACAACGGATCGGTATTTGCCATCGAGCCTCCCATCTCCGTAGAGCTTGAGGTTACAGAGACAGAGCCCGGTTTCAAGGGAGATACCGCTACCGGAGCTACAAAGCCCGCTACTGTTGAGACAGGAGCCACAGTTATGGTTCCCCTCTTTGTTAATCAGGGCGACAGGATCAAGATCGATACAAGGACAGGAGAGTATTCTTCAAGAGCCTGACCTCGGTCTCTCGTCTTACCATTCTTGGATCTGACCGGCATGGGGACAGCTTCTGCTGTTCCTGATAAGTTAAGCCTTCTCTCCTTGGGAGAAGGTGTCAGCGAAGCTGACGGATGAGGGTTGAGCAATCTATGCTTTACGTCGTTAAAGCTGTTCCCGTGACCGGATTTGTTTTTTTCTTTTTTCCCCAATTATTATCATAAATACAGATTTGTGTGGATTTTCGATTTTTGCGGTCAATTACTGATCTGGTCTGTAATTGTGCGCAAAAGCTGATCTTCTTTTTTGATATCCATATTTTTTTAATCATATATATTCGGCGTAATGCCGGGAAAGGAGTGAATAATGGATATACAGCTTAATTTTATGGAAAGGGAGAGCGGATACTTTGTGATGGATTTTGAGGAGTTCCGCTCAGGGGTCATCCGGGACCTCCTTAATGTCTGCGGCCCGGAATTTTCAGTGGAGAGCCGGGATGTGAGAAAGAATAACGGGGTAACTCTTCACGGGATCTCAATAGCGGGACCGGGAGAGACTGTTATTCCCACTGTCTACCTGGAGACCCTTTATGAGCAGTATGAAAAAGGAAATATCAATGTAATGGAGGCTGCGAATGAAGTGCTGAAGGCCTATTCAAGGGAGAAGACGGAGGTGATATCCGATAAGCTCTGTCTTACGGACTTTGAAAAGGTGAAGGAAAAACTGATCTTCCGGCTCATCAATGCAGAAAAGAACAGTGAACTGCTGCAGGAGATACCCCACAGGCGTTTCCTTGATCTGGCGGTGACTTATACTGTCTTTCTCGAGGATATCTTTGAGTGCTCCGGCAATGTGACCGTAAGGAACGATATCATGGAAAAGTGGGGAGTGGATGAAGCGGAACTCTTTTCGCTTGCGATGGAAAATACGCCGAGGATCAAAAAACCGGTGATTAAAGAGCTTTCGGATGTGATAGGAGAGCTGATTTCCGGGGATGATGATCCGATGATCCGGCAGGAACTTAAGGAAAACGCCGGGATAAGGATGTTCGTACTCACCAGCAACGACGGCTATTATGGGGATTCATTGATCCTGTACCCAGGGCTTTTGAAGGAATTCAGAAAGATTATGGGAGTGGACCTCTATCTTCTTCCCTCATCGGTGCATGAATTCATCGTTGTGCCGGATACAGGGGAGATAAGGGGAGAAGAACTCTCAGAGCTTGTAAAAAGCGTGAACGAAACCTCTGTGGGTGCGGAGGATTACCTTTCTGACAGCGTTTATCTGTTTAAGGATGATGAAATAGAAATCTGCGCATGATCCTTATCTATATTTCTTTAAGTTTTCACAGAATATTCAAAAAATAATATTCTCACCACTTTTGCCGGCGGAGGCTCTAAATCCGCATGTTCAGCCATTTTTCGGAGTTTCCGCCGGGAATAAGTTTAGTTTGCTTAAGATTTAATACTGTGGTATTATTCTTGATACCGCAGATTTTTATGAGGCTTTTTTTGCGTTAAGCGTTTGTAGCTCAGCTGGATAGAGCACAGGCCTCCGACGCCTGGTGTCAAGGGTTCGAATCCCTCCAAACGCATCAAGTAACTTTGAAGTACATAAAAGAATTAGGATCCGGAGGGTGATTTTTTATTATGAAGAAAATGAATGCTGAAGATATCAAGGACTTTATCATAGATCATTATCAGTATTTTGCTGTGGGCGTGCTGTTCGTTGTGCTGGTCATAGTGCTGGCAGTATTCAGTATCCACAGGAAGGATGATGACGGTAAGGATAAGGAGGCCACGGTGGCAGAGGAAGAGGTGGATACCCTTGGTACCGAGCCGATCCCGGTTCCGGAAAACGCCAAATTGGAGCAGAACGCCTATGAGGAGATCAACTCTTTCTTTAATGAGTATTATACGGCGGTAGCCGAGGGCGATACGGATAAGATGGCGGAGATGGGCAATACCCTGGATGAAGAGGATAAGGCAAAGATCCAGGTGAAGGCCGGATATACCGAGGACTATGAGAACATGTCCTGCTATACCAAGCCCGGACCGGAGAGCGATTCCTACATCGTATTTGTTTATTATGAGATCAAGTACAAGAATATCGATTCTCTTGCACCCGGTCTTTCAACCTTCTATCTCTGCACAAATTCCGACGGATCCTATTATCTCAAGGACATCGGATCACTGCCCCAGAATATGAAGGACTATATCACAGAGATCGCAAATCAGAGCGATGTCCAGAATCTTCTCGCAGAAGTGGACAAGCTTTATGCCACAAATACCGAGTCTGATCCCACTCTTGCTGCATTTATGGATTCCCTTCAGACAAAGTCCGAGTCTGCGGCTGCCAAGGTCAGGGATAATGGTGGTACTGCGGAGGAAGTAGCTGAGGAGAATGCTACGGATACCGGTGCCGAGGTTAGGGTTAAGACCACAGATGCCGTACGTATCCGCTCCGGAGCCACTACAGATGAGGATAATGTCATCGGAAAGGCAGCGGCCGGGGACACCTTCGTAAGGATAAGCGAGGACGGCGAGTGGAGCAAGATCAAGTATAAGGACGGTGAGGCCTACATCAAATCTGAATTCCTTACCACCGCTGAAGGCGATACCGTAGTGGGCGGAGAAGTCCAGAACGGTGAAGCGGAAGGCGGAGAGAACGGAGGCGAAGAGAACGGCGGAGATGCGGAGGCCGCTCCCGCAGCCGAGACTGCAGCCAGCGGAAAGATAGAGGTAAACGAGGCCGTTACCATCAGAAGCGGAGCAAGTACTGATTCCAGCAAGCTCGGAAGTGCGTACAAGGGTGATACCTACGAGCTCACCGGTGAAACGGATGGCTGGTACAAGATCAAGTACAATGGGCAGGATGCTTATATCAAGGGTGAATTCTGCACAAAGAAATGATTTCGATTGACAATTTTCTGATTCGGGTTTATTATTTTTGAGGCAAAGGCGCCGGAATGAACAGATTATTCTGTTTATTTTCGGGCGCCTTTTCTGTATTGCAGATAATGGCATTACTATTATCAGAAGGAGGAAGAAAGCCATGTCTTATGTTGATGAAGTATTTGAGGAACTGAAGAAAAAGCATGCGGGAGAGGATGAATTCCTGGAGGCGGCTGAGAGAGTCATTGAGACCATTAAGCCTGCTGTAGAGGCAAATGAGGAGGCCTACAGGAAGGCCGGACTTCTGGAGAGACTGGTAGAGCCGGAGAGGATCATAACCTTCAGGGTTCCCTGGACAGATGACAGCGGAAAGAACCATGTTAACTTAGGTTACAGAGTACAGTTTAATTCTGCCATTGGTCCCTACAAGGGAGGACTCCGTTTCCATCCTTCAGTAAACCAGTCAATACTTAAGTTCCTCGGTTTTGAGCAGATCTTCAAGAATTCACTTACCGGACTTCCCATCGGCGGAGGTAAGGGCGGCTCTGACTTTGATCCCAAGGGAAAGAGCGACGCTGAGGTTATGAGATTCTGCCAGAGCTTTATGACTGAGCTTTTCAAATATATCGGAGCTGATGAGGACGTTCCCGCCGGCGATATCGGCGTAGGCGGAAGAGAGGTTGGTTATCTTTACGGCCAGTACAAGAGGATCACAAATCTCTACGAGGGCGTGCTCACAGGAAAGGGACTTTCCTTCGGCGGATCCCTGGCGCGTCCTGAAGCTACCGGCTACGGACTTGTTTATATCACGGATGAAATGGTCCGCAATGCAGGCAAGAGCCTTAAGGGTGCTGTTGTTGCCATCTCCGGTTCCGGAAACGTGGCACAGTACGCAACACAGAAGGCTGAGCAGCTTGGCGCAAAGGTTGTTACCGTTTCTGATTCCAACGGATATGTATATGATCCCGATGGAATTAAGCTTGATATTGTAATGGATATCAAGAATGTTAAGCGCGGCAGGATCAAGGAGTATGCAGAGAGAGTTCCCGGTGCTGAATACCATGAGGGTGAGAGACCCTGGGGTGTTAAGTGCGATATCGCACTTCCCTGCGCTACCCAGAATGAGATCAACGGTGCGGATGCGAAGAAGCTTATCGATAACGGCTGCTGGGCAGTTGCCGAGGGCGCGAATATGCCCAGTGATGCAGACGCCATCGATACCTACCTCAAGGCAAAGATCCTCTACATGCCCGGAAAGGCTGCAAATGCAGGCGGTGTTGCCACATCAGCACTTGAGATGAGCCAGAACTCAGAGAGACTTTCCTGGACCTTTGAAGAGGTTGACGGAAAACTGAAGGACATCATGGTAGGCATCTATCACAAGGTTGCAGAGGCTGCAAAGAAGTACAGCTATGAGACCGATTTTGTGACCGGCGCCAACATCGCAGGCTTTGAAAAGGTTGCCGAGGCCATGATGGCACAGGGACTTGTGTAAAGATTAGAATTTAAGAAACTGAAAACGCTGAAAACCGCTTGCATTCTGGAGATGCAGGCGGTTTTCTTTTTTGTATCAAATAATGACAAAATGGAAATAAAGGAAGATAAAATGAGTAAAAATGAAAACGTAAGTTACACGTAAGTTACGCGTAAGTTACACGTAGGCTACATACATTTTGATGTATTGAATGGCTTTGAGGCGTATGATTGAATATTCCAGAGCAGGTAAAACATTGGGTATCATTCAAAAACCGTGGGAAGTTTGTTTATCTCCATAAGCAGCTGTTCCAGGGTTTTTTCTGTATAAACTCCTTGGGTGACATCATCCCTGTAGCCGGTCTTAAAAGCAGTGCCGGTTTTGTTTCCAAGGGAATGGCCCATAATGATCTTCCTGCAGGTTTCATTCATTGATACCTGGTCGGCCAGAGCGGCAAACGTGTATCTGCAGTCATGGGGCGAATGGAGCATATTCATCCGGCGCATGACGGTATTCCAGTTGGTGTTGTGGTAAACGGCCCTGGTATAGTGGTTTCCGTACTTATTAGTGATCAGGTATTCCCTGTTCTTATCAAGATGGTATTTTACAAGTGGAATAATAGCATCGTGAAGGGGAACGATACGGTTTCTGCCGGCC
>CADBTX010000203.1 GCA_902797705.1 uncultured Lachnospiraceae bacterium
CCATTCAAAACGTGCCACTGGCACGTTTTGCCCCCTGTGGGGGGAAGGCAAAAGTGGAGGGGGCGAGTCCAATCTTCATCGCAAATCTTCATCAATCTCCCAGGGAAACCACCACGGCCTCGTAGGGGCGGAGATGACCCGGAAGGGGTGCGGTGTAATCCTCGCTGTCTTCGTAGGAAGAACAGAGTACCTTGAATTTTCCGGCGTCCTCTATCCCTGCGGCTTTGGGATCGTAGTCCACATCACCGGAAGTAAAGTTCGTAAGCACAAGGATACTGTCATTGGAACTATTCCGCCGGAAGCAGTAGATCTCCTCGCTGTCCGGGAGAAACTCCGTGTAATCACCGGCGATAAGCGCTTCTCTTTCGGAACGGAGAGCCGATAACTTAAGGTACCAGGAAAGAACTGAGGAGGGGTCATTTCCCTCAGCTTCCGCGTTTTCAGTTTTGTAATCCTCGTGGACCGGAAGCCAGGGAGTGCCTGTGGTAAAGCCGGCCTCCGCGCTGTCGTCCCACTGCATGGGGGTGCGGGCATTGTCGCGGCTGAAGCGGTGAACGGCTTCCATGGCCTCTTCTTCTGAAAGTCCCTCCTGAAGGGCGATCTCATACTGGTTGTGGGTACTGAGATCGTCGTAGTCATCAATGGAATCCCAGGCTACATTCTTATATCCCAGCTCCTCTCCCTGATAGATAAAGGGCGTTCCCCTGAGAGTAAGGAGCAGGGTCCCCATAGCCCTTCCTGCCAGCACCGGGTCGGCGTCATCCGGGAAGAAGTGGTCTATGGAACGGGGCTGATCATGGTTTTCAAAATATATTGGATACCAGCCGTTTGTCGCAGTAGCCTCCTGACTTGCGGTGAGAGCCTTCTTAAGATCCGTGATCTTACCGGGAACGGCCTTGCACCATATTTCACTGCTTGGCATTCCCAGACTCATGTGTCCGAACTCAAATATCATATCGAATACGCCGTCTTTTCCGACCCAGTATTTAAGCTGATCCGGACCCACGCCGTTTGCTTCACCCACGGTAAATATGTCTTTTCCCTCAGTGACTTCTTTCTTGAATTCCCTGAGGTAATCCAGTATCCCGTCCACGTTTGTGGTCATTTCCTTGATGTCGGAGCGGCCCTCGGGATCATCCACCGGCCCGTCGGAAAAATCGGCAGGCTTCTTTATATATGGGATGGCATCCATGCGGAATCCGCCCACACCCTTATCCACCCAGAAATTCGCCACATCGAAAAGGGCCTTCCTAACCTCGGGATTTTCCCAGTTGAGATCGGGCTGGGCAACGGCAAAGGTATGAAGATAATACTGCTGTCTCTCTTCGCACCACTCCTAGGCAGAGCCGCCGAAAATGCTGCGCCAGTTATTGGGTTCGCTGCCGTCCTCCTTCGGATCCCTCCAGATATACCAGTAGCTGTAGTCATTGTCCCGGCCCTTTCTGGATTCAAGGAACCATTGGTTCTGGTCCGAGGTATGGTTAAATACCAGGTCCATAACGATCCGGATCCCCTTCTCATCCGCTTCCTTAATGAGGGCTTCCATATCCTCCATGGTTCCGTAACGGGGATTGATGGCGTAATAATCCGCCACGTCGTAGCCGTTATCCATCATGGGGGATTCGTAAACGGGAGTGAGCCAGACGGCACCTACCCCAAGGCTCTTCAAATGGTCAAGCCTTGAGCGGATCCCGTTCAGGTCGCCGTATCCGTCGCCGTCGGAATCCTGAAAGCTGTTTGCGTAGATCTCGTATGCATTTGTTTTTTGCCACCATAACATATTACTCATATCATCTTTACTTTCTGCAGGATCCGGGGATTCAGGATCCGGGGATTCAGGATCCGGGAATTCAGAATCCGGGGATTCAGGATCCGGGGATTCAGGACCCGATGATGCAGGATCTGGGGATTCAGAACCCGAGGATTCAGGACCTGGGGATGCAGGATCCGGGGATTTGGACCCGCCGGAGCAGCCTGCCATGAGGAGTGCAAGAATACAGAGAAGGGAGATGAACCTCGCTGAATTGCCCGTAAAAAACCTCATCATGGGAAATACCTCCTTCGAAATCACAGGTACCTTCTTACTTTGCCCTGTTTGCTTCCAGTATCCTGTGTGCCGCATTTATCAGCATGTGTATAAATATTCCTCTGTCCCTTTGCAGGGTCTGGGGCAGAGTGGGTATACGGTCGTAGAGGATCTGGAGATAATCGTATTCAGAATCCCGGAAGTCAGTGATGACGACGGAATAGACCGGTGAACCTCCGGACCTCGGGATAAGCTCGTCCGTAAGTATTCCAAGCATTTCTGCTTTGTAGGAATCCTTTTCGATACAGATATTCACCCTGTTTCCGATCTTCAGATCCGTAGGCTCATCGATAAAGAGCTTAACGGTATTCTCTGTCATAAGAGTAGTGACACCGTATGCTGTGGGAGCATCTCCGGAACCTTCGGCGCTCTGGATGGAAGAAAGTTCCGCGTCCACTACCTTCACGTTTCCGCTTTCGCCGTCACGGCCGTCCAGAAGGAAGAGGGCCATCACCAGATAATACACATTCCTTGTGAGCCAGAAAAGCAGCACGATGATACCGAAGGACCTTCTCAAAATCAGGAGATATATGGAGCGGACTATACCTATCAGGGACAGGGTAATGAAGATATAGAAGGGAATGCTTAGCTTCCGGTCCGATCTGCCCTTTACTCTCTTTGACGATTTATCCGTAACATCGAAAACAGAAGAGGAAAAACCGAAGGTCTCCAGCACAAGGGGTCCTATGAGGTGGGGCATGACGCTCATCTCATATATGCCGCTCCATTTAAGGGATACTGCGTTGCCGCTGAATACTCTCAGTGTCACATCCTGCATGATGAACATGGGAAGCCAGTATATCAGGAGATCCATCCATCCGCACTTAAATACCGGGATCATAAACACGGCAAAGAGCAGCGGAGAAAGGAGATAGGTCAGGCATTTCACAGGGGAATACCAGTAGATCACGGAGCTGAAATAGCTGAGCTTCTGACTGAGGGAAAGCCCCTTCTGACTGAAAAGCTTCAGCTGCTTTGCCGTGCTGACAACGCCTCTTCCCCAGCGTCTCCTCTGCTGGATATGTTCCTTATAGGTTTTCGGCGTGGTCCCGCTGGCCATGGGTTCCGGAAGGGCGAGGCTTATATAGCCTGCACCCTCAATAAGCATTCCCGTAGCGAAATCCTCGGTTATGGAACCGGTATAGAAGCCGCCGATCTCATCAAGGGCTTCACGGGCAAGAACCGTATTGGATCCGCCGTAGATCACACTGTTTGAAGTGGTTTTTGCCACTTCTACAGTACGGTAAAAGAAATCCTGTTCATTGGGAGCATTTTTTTCCGAATAAAGCGCATACTGGAAAATGTCGGGCTCGTAGAAGCACTGGGGTGTCTGCAGAAGCCCCAGCCCCTTTTTGCCCTCTGTCTTCTTTTTGGCGTCCACGAAATAGGGAATGGTACGCATGAGGAAATGGCTCATGGGTATCATGTCGGCGTCAAAGGTCACGACATAGGGCGCGCTGGTATGACTCAGGGCGTTATTCAGATTTCCGGCCTTTGCTCCCTTATTATCGGGTCTGTCAAAGTATCCGATGCCCATTTCCTCCGCGAGCTTCCTCATTTCCGGCCTTCTGTTGTCATCACAGAGCCAGATATGGACTTTCGACTTGTCGGGATATTCGAGATGGTTACAGCCGTTTATTGTTTTTCTCAAAAGCTCTGTCGGTTCATTGTAGGTGGCAATGAAGATATCCACATCAGGATATTCATTTTTATCTATGACAGGGAGAGGATAATCCTTCATGCCCATAAGGTTCCGATACAGGGCGAGGGACTCGGCAAATCCAAGTATCTCCACAATGAGGAGAAGGATATTTGCGGTCACAGGGAGGATCCCCCATTCGTAGGGGATGGAGTACTTTATTCGCCAGACAAGGTACAGCACGGTAAAAAACATGCTGATCACCAGCACGGAAATATGTATAACAGACCTTGTACGTTCTTTAGCGGCGTTTTCGGCATTTCTTAACGCTATGTCATTATAGCAGGATCGTCTCTTCTTTTCGACGATAAGGAGCAGATTCCAGAGAAGCAGGAAAATGAACAGACCGGCAAAAACAAACAGGGCCGTCCGGGGCCATTTTGTCACCGGGTTCATGACGGCGGGGGGCAGATCCCGGGTAAGGTAACTTATGGGGTTAAATAATGTCCGTGTCTCTTCCGGAACAGGGATGGATGCAGGATCCTCGCCGCGGATAAGAGAACGTACCCAGATCCCGGCACGGGTAAGGTCCTTTTCGGTGATGGGATCCGAAGGATCGTAGTCGGTCCTTATAAGGGCTGAACCTTCATTCTTATTTGAAAAGCTCCAAACGGCGTAGCTGATATCATGTTCCTGAAGATAGGTGAACCATTTGACAGCGGATTCAAAGTCGGGTTCGCCGTCGCCTGTATATTCGGAAACGCCGCACTCGGAGATAAAGACCGGGAGGCCGTTCTCAACTGCATTTTCCAGCTCGTTACTCAGGTCATCCTTATGAGTCGCGGTATAAAAATGAAGGACGTACATGACGTTATCGAAGTTCAGAGGAGAACGGAGAGCGGGAGTAAGGAGCTGGTCATATCCCGGCGTTCCCACAAGGATGACAGAGGAAGGGCTCTTTTTTCTGACAACAGGAATGACCTCTTCAGCAAAGTCCTTTACATCCTGCCAGCTGGCGGGGCCGTTTGGCTCGTTACAGATCTCATAGATGATATTCGGGCAGTCGGGGTAGGCGGAGGTGATGAGGTCAAAGAATTCCTTTGCCTCCTCTATGTGAACATTGGGATCCCCTTCCTCCAGCATATGCCAGTCCACTAGAACATACATGTCCGCAGCGATGGCCGCATCCACGCCCTTTTTCACGAGCCTGATGGTTTCGTTTTCGTGACCGTCCACATATTGACTGGCATAAGCCGCCAGTCTGATAAAATTACTGTTCCAGTCTTCGGATAGATATCTGAATTTTTCCTCACTGACAAAGTCGGGATACCAGGTGAGCCCGTGGGTACTGGGGCCGCGGAGGACCGCAATGTTGCCGTCCTTGTCCTTAAGGCTGGTTCCCTCCACATGGAGAGCACCATTCACGGAAGGCCTTGCTGTATGCGGCTTTTCAGAAGCGACGCTCTCTGAAGCAAATACGGAAGAAACAAAGGATAGGGTGAGCAATGCGGTGAGTGTTATGGAGACAACACTTTTGAATAATTTACCACACTTCATTAATTTATGCTCCCTTTATAGTATGGGAGGGAAGGGCCGTCCATTAAGAGCTGGGCGTTTCCGCTTCCACTCTAGCGTAATATTATCGCATACTCCGCTAACAAAATCAAAGCAGAATATTTCGGGAATATTTCGGCGAAAGGCAAATTGACCCTGTATCCGGGCTGTGTTATGATTTTCATACCCATACCCATTGAGCAGAAAGGACGATTCAATGCCGAAAAAGAACACGGAAAACAGGATTTTCCTTATTATCGGAATAGCCATACTCGTGATACTGACTCCCTTTATGATCCTTACCATGATGGACAGGAAAAAGAGCATATGGGAATATGACGGTATCAATGAAGCAAATGAGTCCGGTACGTCCGGCAATGAAGCCACAGAGGAACTGATGGACATACCCGTAGAAGAGGGGACGGTCAGGATCACTGATGATGCTCCATGGGGAAATCTGGACATCGCGAAGAACAGTGATGATTATTTTCTCGCCCTTAATGTTTATGACCGTCTGGTAGAGATAAATGAAAAAACCGACGGTACCAGTGAGATAGTTCCTTCCCTTGCGAAGGAGTGGTCTGTTTCACCTGACGGCAGGACCTACAGCTTTACCCTTAGAGATGACGCCCTTTTTTCCGATGGTACAAAGCTGACGGCTGCAGATGTGGAATTCTCTCTCACCAGGCTGCTTACGGTGACTGACAGTGAGCAGACATCCTATGCCGACATGATAAAGGGGGCGGATAAGGTGCTTTCGAAGGAAAGCCGGACCCTTGAAGGAATAGAGGTAAAGGACGATCAGCATCTTTCCATTACCCTTGAGGAACCCTTCCCCAGCTTCTTAAGCATGCTCGGAACTCCGGCCTGCAGCATTCTGAGCAGGAAGAGCGTCCGGGAGGGCGGCGCCAGATTCGGTACAGACCCGCAGTTCATCATCGGCAGCGGGCCCTACATGATCAGCGAAATGGATGAGGAAAAGTGCGTGGTTATCCTCAATCCGCACTACTGGGGTGAGGAGCCTTCAGTGAAAAAAGCGGTCGTGTACTATATGGTATCGGCTGTGATGGATAAGGAATTCAGAGCCGGAAATCTGGACATCATTGACCTTAACTACATAAATACGGATATACGCAGATCCTATATCGAGGACCCAGTATACGAGAAGAGCATTGTCGCGAAGGATAATGTGGAGGTATACAGTTTCATGATGAACGTGAACATGCCTCCTTTTGATGATGTAAGGGTAAGGAAGGCCGTGCAGCTCGCCATAGACCGGCAGAGGATACTGGATGAGGTCTGCGACGGCTACGGAGAAACACTGGATGGCATCTACCCGAAAGGACTCATGGGATACACGGAGGACAATCAGGGCTGGCTGAAATATGATCCCGAGGAGGCGAAACGTCTCATAAAGGAAGCCGGGGTAGCCGAGGGTGAGGCCGTGGAACTGGTATTGAGCGCAGTTGCCGATGCAGGTACCCAGAAGCTTACAGAGATAGTGCAGGAGAACATGAGAGCTGTGGGACTGAATGCCGTGATCGTTATCTACGACAGTGACAGCCGCATGTATTTAAGGCGCAACGGAAGGGTAATGGCATATCTTTTCCAGTGGATGGCAGATTATAACGATCCGGATAATTTCCTTTATACACTGTTCGGAGGAACAGAGGCTACAAAGAGATACTCAAGCAATTTCAGCGATAAAACCATACTGGACAGGATAGAAAAGGCCCGTCACATAGAGGATGAGGCTGCCAGGATGAAAGAATACGGAGAACTGGAGAAGATATTGATCAGGGATGAGGCTTTGTGGGCTCCCCTTTATCATTCAAAGCATCTCTATGTAAAAGGAGACCGGGTTGAGAGTTTTGACCCTTACTGGGCGGGCTGGAGCGATGTGCCGCTTAAAGGCATCAAGTTAAAGTAAGCTGGAGATGACAGACTCTGAAGAAAAGACCGGAGAAACAGTATGCAGGATAAAGCGGCAAAAAATAAAAAGGATATAATGGACGAACGTCTTGAAAAGATGGCGGACGAAGGATGGCTGAGGGGCGACGAACACAGAAGTAAGGTGAGCCTCAGGATCAAGATCTTCTCCATGTGTATAGCACTGGTGGTGATGGCCATAGTGTTATATGCCTTTCTGGGTGTAACGCAGTTCAGGAGGTTTGCGGCTCTTATCACAGAATCCGGAAGAGAGCAGGATGAGATCATTTCACAAAAGACCACCGGAATGATGAGGGATATCGCCACCGGAACCTTCAGGAAGTATGTGGAATCCGACGCAGAGGTTATAGACAGTGAGTTCTGGACCATGAAGCATGATATGGAGCTTTTGGCGGCACAGGTCAAAAACGTCCTTGAGAACCCGGAAAAGTTTGGGGAATTTGAAGTTTATGAGCCACGTATCGCAGATGCGGGCAAGCTAACGGGGCAGCTTCTCTTTTCAAGAACTGCCGACAGAAACGATGCAAAGATGATGAGTGACATAAGGAAGCTTGGGTCGCTTCAGGATGCCATGAAGATCATAGTAGAAAAAAATGATGCCATGCATGACTGCATCATATCATTAAAGGGAGGCGCGTCCATATATGTGGACTCACAGCCCGAGGATAAGATATTCGAAGACGGCAAGAAGCTTCCCTTTGACTCGGACAGAAGACCCTGGTACGTGGGGGCGGAGCTTACGGGTGATACATATTTTGCACCCACGAACTATGACTATTTCATGGATTCGATGGAGACCATGATAGGAGTTCCCGTATATGTGAACGGTGAACTGGTGGCGGTCTGCGGAGCTTCCAGGACTCTTTCAAATCTGGAGACCATGATCGAGGGCATGGGACTCAGTGACGGAAGCTTTATATTGCTGGTCAATGAGACCGGTAATATCATCTATTCCCAGAGGGATGACGGAGAACTGGCGATGGATGATGACAACAGGGGAAGCCTCCTGAACAGTTCAAATGCCGATCTGGTGGATTTTATAGACAACGCCCTGAAAGGGGACAGCGGCATCAATGTCCTGGATATAGACGGCGAGCCCACATTCCTTGCTTATGCTCCTCTTTCTACAGTGGGGTGGACGCTTATACTGGGTATATCCGAAGAGACCCTTGAAAAGCCCAGTACTGAGCTGGTGGGAGAGGTGGATCAGGTCCTGCAGAGTGCCGTTGACAGAACCAGAGACATGGCAAGACAGGCACAGGTCATCATCATCCTTGTAGCACTGGTCCTTATCACACTGGCCTCCATTTCCTCCTTAAGGCATGCCGGCAGGCTTGTAAAACCCATTGCCGACCTAAGGAACGCAGGTTTGAGATTCATAGAAAGAGAAGGGGTGGATCTGGACAGGGC